>JANNEL010000518.1:0-2407 GCA_031378595.1 Alphaproteobacteria bacterium | reverse complement strand
ATCGACCTCGGCGCGCGCTTGTTCGGGAAGCACGTCCGCCAATGCTTCGCGCAGGCGCGGCACCAACGCGAAGAGGTCCGGGTGCACGACGTGGCATTCGGCCATGTCGACGATGAAGTGCGTGCCGCGTTCTTGGAAGCCGACCATGACGGCGCCGTTGACGAGGCGCGCGGTAAAGACGGCGCGACGGCGCGTGCGCGGCGGGAAGGCCACGAGCGGTGCAACGTCGATGCCGGCGATGCCGCGTTGGGATAATGCTTGGACGACTTGGTCGCGCTTCCATTCGTGGTAGGCGCTCGTCTCGACGTGCTGCAATGCGCAGCCGCCGCAGATGACGAAGTGTTCGCACACCGGCTTCGCGCGCGTTGGGCCTGGTTCGATGATTTGGACGATGCGCCCGCGGTCGCCTTCTGCTTCCACGATCACCTTGTCGCCGGGTACGGTGAAGGGGACGTAGATACCCTCCGCCGTCTCGCCGTCGCCTTTGTGGCCGATGCGGAGGATTTCTAAGTCTGGGAGCGCGGGCGTCTCGCCCGCTCTTGGTGCGCCGTACATGGCCTAAAAGTGCGGGCGGGACGCCCGCGCTCCCAGGCTGCTCATGCGCGTAGTCCGCCTGTTGCCGCCTCGTGACCCAACGCGGTCAGCGCCGTGGCTCCGATGTGCGGGGCGTTGAGTTCGGCGAGGTCGTATTGCTTTTGCGGGGCTTCTTGGTCGATGAAGATGTCGGGCAGCGTCATCGGGCGGAATTTGCAGCCACGGTCGAAGAGGCCGGCTTTGGCCATGAATTGCATCACGTGCGCCGCGAAGCCGCCGATCGCGCCTTCTTCGATCGTGATCAGGACTTCGTGGTTCGCGGCGAGGCGGCGGATCAGATCTTCGTCGAGCGGTTTGCAGAATCTTGCGTCTGCCACCGTCGTCGGCAGGCCGCGGGCGGCGAGGTCGTCGGCCGCCTTTAGCGCTTCTTGCAAACGCGTGCCGAAGCTCAGGATCGCGATCTTCGAGCCTTCGCGGACGATGCGGCCTTTGCCGATTTCGAGCGGGGTTCCCTTCGCAGGCAATTCGATGCCGACGCCTTCGCCGCGCGGGTAGCGCACGGACGACGGGCGGTCGTCGATTGCGGCGCAGGTCGCCACCATGTGGCGGAGTTCGAGTTCGTCCGAGGGCGCCATCACGACGAAGCCGGGCAGCGTCGCCAAGTATGTCGTGTCGAACGAGCCTGCGTGCGTTGCGCCGTCGGCGCCGACGAGGCCCGCACGGTCCATCGCGAAACGGACCGGCAGTTTCTGGATCGCGACGTCGTGCACGACTTGGTCGTAGGCGCGTTGCAGGAACGTCGAATAGATGACGGCGAAGGGTTTGTAGCCTTCGGTCGCGAGGCCGGCTGCGAACGTCACGCCGTGCTGTTCGGTGATGCCGACGTCGAACATGCGGTTCGGGAAACGCTTGGCGAAGAGGTCGAGGCCGGTGCCGGACGGCATCGCCGCGGTGATCGCCACGATCTTCTCATCGGCTTCGGCTTCTGCGATCAGGCTGTCGGCGAAGACCTTCGTGTATTGCGGTGCGTTCGACGGTGTCTTCTTCTGTGCGCCGGTGACGACGTCGAACTTCACCACGCCGTGGTACTTGTCGGCCGAGTTTTCGGCGGGCTCGTAACCTTTGCCTTTCTTCGTCACAACGTGCACCAGGATCGGGCGGTCGATCGGCTGATCGCGCACGTTTTGCAGCACGGGCAGAAGGTGATCCAGATTGTGGCCGTCGATCGGGCCCACGTAATAGAGGCCGAGCTCCTCGAACAGCGTGCCGCCCATCCAATAGCCGTGCGCGTAGCGTTCGGCGCGCCGCGCGCTTTCTTCGATGAAGTGCGGGAAGTTTTTCGCGAGCTGTTTCGCGAAGTTGCGCAGCGTCGTGTAGCCCTCCGACGAGACCATGCGCGAGAGATAGGCGCTCATGCCGCCGACCGGTGGGGCGATCGACATGTCGTTGTCGTTCAAGATCACGATGAGGCGGGAGCGCGAGGCGCCGGCGTTGTTCATCGCCTCATACGCCATACCGGCCGACATCGCGCCGTCGCCGATCACGGCAACGATGTTGCGCTTTTCGCCCTTCAGGTCGCGTGCGACGGCCATGCCGAGGGCCGCCGAAATCGAAGTCGAGGAGTGCGCGGCGCCGAACGGGTCGTACTCGCTTTCGCTGCGCTTCGTGAAACCGGAAAGTCCGCCGCCCATGCGCAGCGTGCGAATGCGGTCACGCCGGCCGGTCAGGATTTTGTGCGGGTAGGCCTGGTGGCCCACGTCCCAGATCAGGCGGTCGTGCGGCGTGTTGAAGACGTTGTGCAATGCGACCGTCAGTTCGATCACGCCGAGGCCAGCGCCCAAGTGGCCGCCGGTGACCGAGACCGCGTCGATCG
>JANNEL010000517.1:0-6644 GCA_031378595.1 Alphaproteobacteria bacterium | reverse complement strand
GAAGGCGACTTCCACACCGCACTCACCTTCGCCGCCGTCTATAAGGCGCCGGTGATCCTGAACGTCGTCAACAATCAGTGGGCGATCTCAAGCTACCAAGGCATCGCGGGCGGTGACGAGGCGACGTTCGCAGCGCGCGGCGTCGGCTATGGCATCCCGGCGCTCCGTGTCGATGGCAACGACTTCCTCGCCGTCTACGCCGTGACGAAGTGGGCGGCCGACCGCGCACGCTCGAACCTCGGCCCCACGATGATCGAACACTTCACCTACCGCGTCGAAGGACACTCGACCTCCGACGATCCCAGCCGCTATCGCCCTGCCGACGAAGCGAAGGCTTGGCCGTTCGGCGATCCGGTGGAGCGCTTGAAGAAGCACCTGATCGCGCTCGGCAAGTGGACGGAGAAAGAGCACACGGACCTCGACGCTACGATCATCGAAGAAGTCCGCGCCACGCAAAAGGAAGCCGAAACCTACGGCACGCTGGGCTCCGGCAAAATGGCGAGCGTCAAAACGATGTTCGAGGACGTCTACAAAGACATGCCCTGGCACATCCGCCTCCAACGCCAAGAGATGGGGGTCTAAACGCCATGGCGACGATGAATATGATCCAGGCGCTGAACTCCGCGATGGACGTCATGCTGACGAAGAACCCCGACGTTCTGATCTTCGGTGAGGACGTCGGCTATTTCGGCGGCGTCTTCCGCGCGACGGACGGCCTGCAAAAGAAACACGGCGTGCAGCGCTGCTTCGACTCGCCGATCGGCGAAAGCGGTATCGTCGCGACCGCAATCGGCATGGCGGCCTACGGCCTTAAGCCCGTGATCGAAATCCAGTTCGCGGACTACATTTATCCGGCCTACGACCAAATCGTCTCAGCCGCAGCGCGCCTGCGCTACCGTTCGGCTGGCGACTTCACCGCGCCGATCACGCTGCGCTCGCCCTATGGCGGCGGCATCTTCGGCGGCCAGACGCACAGCCAAAGCCCGGAGGCTCTGTTCACGCACGTCTGCGGCATCAAGACCGTCATCCCGTCGAACCCGTATGACGCGAAGGGCCTGCTCATCAGCGCCATCGAAGACGAAGACCCCGTCATGTTCTTCGAGCCGAAGCGCATCTACAACGGCCCCTTCGACGGCCATCACGACAGGCCCGTTCAACCCTGGTCGAAACATGCGGCGAGCGACGTACCCGCCGACTACTACACCGTACCGCTCGGCAAGGCGGCAATCGCGCGCGAAGGCAATGATCTGACCGTCCTCGCCTACGGCACGATGGTGCACGTGGCGCTCGCGGCAGCCGCCGACACCGGCATCGACGCCGAAGTGCTCGACCTGCGCACGCTAGTCCCGCTCGACATCGAAACGATCAAAGCGTCCGTCGAAAAGACCGGCCGATGCGTGATCGTGCATGAAGCAACGCGCACCAGCGGCTACGGCGCCGAACTCACCGCGCTCGTGCAAGAACACTGCTTCTATCACCTGGAAGCACCGATCGAACGCGTCGCCGGCTGGGACACGCCCTACCCGCACGCATTCGAGTGGCAATATTTCCCGGGCCCCGGCCGCGTCTCAGCCGCAATGCGCCGCGCGATGGAGGGCTAATCTCATGGGCCGTTTTGTTTTCAAACTCCCCGACGTTGGCGAAGGCACCGCCGAAGCCGAGATCGTGGCCTGGCACGTCGCCGTCGGCGACACGATCAAGGAAGACCAGCACCTCGTCGACATCATGACCGACAAAGCGACCGTCGAAATGACGTCGCCAATCTCCGGCAAAATCGTCGAACTGCGCGGCGAACCCGGTTCGATGGCGCCCGTCGGCGCACCGCTCGTCGTCTTTGAAGTCGACGGCGCAGGCAACGACTTCGAAGCCAAGACGAACGGCGCAGCCGCGGCACCGAAGGTAGCGAAAACCGCACCACCGCCACCGCCAAAGCTTGACCAACCGAAACCCGCACCGAATGCGGAACCCGTCGCCGCGAAGGCTGCCCCCGTCGCGCCAACGCCTGCTGCCCCACGCAAGTTCGGCGAAAAGCCGCTCGCCTCGCCCGCCGTCCGTCAGCGCGCGCAAGACCTCGGCGTCCACCTGCAATTCATCCACGGCACCGGCCCGGCCGGCCGCATCAGCCACGCCGACCTCGACGGCTACATCGCCAAAGGCGCACCAACTGGCGCGCGGCCATCGGCGGCACTCGAACGGCGTGAAGGCGTGGACGAGATCAAGATCATCGGCCTGCGCCGCAAGATCGCGGAGAAGATGCAGGAAACGAAGCGGCGCATCCCGCACTTCGCCTACGTCGAAGAAGTCGATATGACGGAGCTCGAAGCGCTGCGCGCGCAGATGAACGCCGCGAAGCGTCCCGACCAACCGAAGCTGACGCTGCTTCCCTTCATGATGCGCGCGCTGATCCGCGTGCTGCCGGACTATCCGCAAATCAACGCCCGCTTCGACGACGAAGCCGGCGTCGTTCACCGCTACAAGCCCGTGCACATCGGCATCGCAACGCAAACGCCGAACGGCCTGATCGTGCCCGTCGTCCATCACGCCGAAGCGATGGACCTGTGGCAGGCGGCCGCCGAAGTCGCCCGCGTCTCGACTGCCGCGCGCGACAACAAGGCGACGAAGGACGAACTCACGGGCTCGACGATTACGATCACGAGCCTCGGCCCCATCGGTGGCGTGGTAACGACGCCCGTCATCAACCACCCCGAAGTCGCGATCATCGGCCCGAACGCCATCATCGAACGCCCTGTCGTTCACAACGGACACATCGCGGTCAGGAAGATGATGAACCTCTCCTCCTCCTTCGACCATCGCGTGGTCGACGGCTACGACGCCGCGATGTTCATCCAGCGCGTCAAAGCCCTGCTCGAACACCCGGCAATGATATTTATGGAATTGTCTGGGAGCGCGGGAGTCCCGCCCGCTCTACCGAACAATTGACCGCACCAACGTTGAAAGAAAGAGCGGGCGAGACGCCCGCGCTCCCAGGCAAGAAATGACCGAACACCTAAAACCCAAACTCCTCGTCGTCGGCGGTGGCCCAGGCGGCTACGTCGCCGCCATCCGCGCCGGCCAACTCGGCATCGATACAGTGCTCGTCGAAGGCGACCGCCTCGGCGGCACGTGCCTCATCCGCGGGTGCATCCCCTCGAAGGCGATCATCCACGCGGCGGGCGAATTCGAATCCATGCGCCACGCGAGCGCAAAGGGTCTGCACGGCATCAAGCTCAGCACCGCGCCGAAGCTCGACCTCGCCGAAACCGTGAAGTGGAAAGAAGGCATCGTCACCCGCCTCAACACGGGCGTTACGGGCCTCCTGAAACGCTCGAAGGTCAAAGTCGTCAGCGGTTGGGCGAAATTCTCAGATGCCAAAACCTGCGCCGTCGACAGCAGCACAGGCCCCGTCACCATCAGCGCGGAACACGTGCTGCTCGCGGCCGGTTCGTTGCCCGTGCAAATCCCGACGATCCCGTTCGGCGGCCCCGTCGTCTCATCGACCGAAGCCTTGATGCTCGACACCCTGCCCGAAAAGCTGGTCGTGGTCGGCGCCGGCTACATCGGCCTCGAACTCGGCATCGCCTTCGCAAAGCTGGGCAGCCAAGTCACCGTCGTCGAAGCGGAGAAGAACATTCTCCCGCTCTACGACACCGACCTGACCGCGCCCGTAAAGCGCTGGCTCGACAAGAACAACGTCACGACCCATCTCGGCGCAAAGGCGAAAGCCGTCGAAACTGGGAAGAAGGGCACGTCCCTCATCGTCGAAACGGCGGACGGCAAAACACTGGAACTTCCCACCGACAAAATCCTGGTCACCGTCGGTCGCAAGCCGAACACGCAAGGGTGGGGCCTGGAGAACATGGGCGTCGACATGGCGGGCCGCTTCGTCAAGGTCGACGATCAGTGCCGCACGTCGATGAAGAACGTCTGGGCGGCGGGCGACCTCGTCGGCGAACCGATGCTCGAACACAAAGCCGCGACCCAAGGCGAAATGGTCGCCGAAATCATCGCGGGGCACAAACGCAAGTTCGCGCCCGCAGCCATCGCCGCCGTCTGCTTCACCGAACCTGAGATCGTGAGCGCCGGCCTCTCCCCCGCCGACGCCTCGAAGGCAGGCATCGAAACCGTCGTCGGCCAGTTCCCCTTCGCCGCCAACGGCCGCGCACTCTCGATGGACGCAGCCGACAACGGCGGCTTTGTCCGCGTCGTCGCAAGCAAAGGCGATCACCGCGTGCTCGGCATCCAAGCGGTGGGCGCGCACGTCAGCGAACTCTCAGCCGAATTCGCAACCGTCATGGAAATGGGCGCCGTCCTCGAAGACATCGCCGGCACGATCCACGTCCACCCAACCTTGAGTGAAGCCTTCCACGAGAGCGCGCTGAAAGCCCTGGGCCACGCGATTCACATTTGAGACGACGTTCAGTAAGTGATCGTCACCGTGATCGTGTCCGTATAGGATCCAGGCGTCACGTATTGCCCGGTCGTGATCCTGCCAAAACCGGTCCCAGCGGCCGAGTTGCCACCGCCACCGTAAGATCGGGTCAGCGTGCCGCCGGTGCCGTCGCCCCAAATCGTAGTAAAAGCCGCTTGGTTGAAAATGTTGTAGTTGAGCTTGTTTGCGGCCAACGACATCTGACGCGGATTGTACGTTGGAGCACCGCCCTTCGAAAGGCTGGCCACGAACGCAGGCAACGTATCGGCGGCATTCTGACAACTGACCGTCACGGTCATGTTCGCCGTCGTCGCCGACCCCGACGCGGCGTTGTAGTTACCAAAAGTCAGATTGGTCGCCGCGACCAAGAGCGGACGGGCGGGAACGTTGCACGTCGCTGCAAGCACCGGCCGCGGCGCCGCAACGGCCCAAAGCAGCACGAACGCGCGCAACACACTTGACGAAAAGAAACGTTTCACGCCGGTGATCATACCGTAAGCGGCGGCCGGCAGCGCGCCGCTTATTTCTGCACCCAACCGAGCGACCTTTACGAAAAATAAACTGTCACCGCCCGCGAGTTGCCGAGGCACTATTCGCCGAACGCACAAGCGATTGGCCCAAGCCGCGGTATCTCGCCAGGACTCGGCGGAGGCGGCGCCGTCAGCTTGAGCCGGCACAATCCGAACTTGGTTTCAAGTTCGACCTCAAGCGGCAGCTTCAAGTCCGCAATGAACAAGGCGCCGTGATACCCCACGATCCAAGGGGTCGTATCGCCCGACAGATGCACCGTCGTCCCGACGTCCGGGTACGCGCCGTCCGGCAGCGTCACCGAAAGTGACAATGGATTCTCCTTCTCAGGCGCCAAGCTTACCGAAGCACCGCCGCGCCCCGGCACGACGTCGATGTCGGTTCGTGCCAGCACCCGCGACATGTCATAGCCCGCAGGGTCGACGGCAATGTGATTGCGGGTGAACGGCACAAGGCCGGTGATCAACGCGACGCCGCTTTCGTCGGATTCCGCGACCAAGCGGTTTTCGCGGTAGAGGCGGACACCCGGTGCGCCGGCATCGACAAGTGCGAACGCCCCGTCAAGCTTGCGCGTGAAGAAAGCAGTGTCGCCGGTAGACACAATCGCCCCCGCCGCTTCGACTTGCGCCGACAAGTGGCCCTCGGCCAAGGCAAGCCTTCCGTTGAGTGCCGTGTTCTGCCCTTCCCAGCGGCCATCCGCATTGAATTGAGTGAAGTCGCCTTGACGGGCTTGCAACCGGTACCCAAGGACGCCGTCCGGCGAAGCCGGCTGTTCCAGCGTCGCGCGAACTTCCATGTCTCCTTCGCGCGCGGACAAGGCGGCGGTAGCGTAAGGCCCTCCGCCCCCCAACGGCACGGTGAGAAATGTCTCGGCCAACAGCGCATCGCGCTCGACGTCATAGACGCTCGTCACGCCGAATGTAGCGGTGCCGATCGACATCGAATAGGTCGCCGTCGCCAATGTCGTACGTTCGTGATTCTGCCGCTCTTGACGCAAGTACGTGAGCGACAGTGAGCCGTAGTCTTGAAGGTCCAATCCACCGCCGAGCTGCAACGTCTGACGCGGTAACGACGCGCCATCGTCGGTGGCAGCAATATCGCGATAAGCCGGCGTTGCCCCTTCGATGCTGGCAAAGAGGTTTGCGCGCCCGAACTGCATCGACATCGCCAACGACCCGAATCCGCCGTCGCCGAAGTCGCTTGAGCTTCCCGCGCCTGCGAAGCGTAGCGATCCGAAGTCGAACAGCGAAACCACCCCGCCCGCACCGACGACGGCGACCGAAGGCGTCGCTTCGCCATGTCCCTCGATCGTGAAGTCGTCGCTCAAGCCATGCCGTAAGGTTGCCGACACCATCGCATCGCCGTAGTCGAAGCTCTTTAGGCCGTAGGATTTTCGCAAAAAGCCTGCTTCGACGCTGTAGGACGTGAGGCCCTCCGCCAACATCTCGCTGTCGGTGAAGTAGTTGATCGTTCGCCGGGTTTCTCGACCGAGCAGATCGCGCACGACAACTGTTGCCTGGCCTGCCCCCGTGACGATCGGCAAATCGCGTACGTCGAACGGACCCGCAGGAACGTCGTCGGACAACACCTTCGAGGCGCCGACGAACACGTCTATCGAACCGGGAACTGCCGCCTCGCCGAAAAAGTCCGGCATCGGGATCGTGACGAGATCCGGCTGAAGCGAAAA
>JANNEL010000506.1:0-2973 GCA_031378595.1 Alphaproteobacteria bacterium | reverse complement strand
ACGAGGCGAGGTCGAGTTCGATCAGCTCCAGCGTTGCGCCGGTCTTGGCCGCCGCGCGCACAGGGGCCGTCGCATCACGTGCCTTGCCGAGATCGCGCGCCGCGCCAACGACGGAGGCGCCATGCGCGACAAGCGCCCGCGCCGTCTCGACGCCAAGACCCGCCGACGCACCGGTGACGAGCACTCGTTTGCCGGTGAGATCGACGTTGCTGAGGACGTCGTCGAGGTTCCCAGGAAGAGGGACACTGAGAGAGTCCGCGCTACGCCGCCTCGTCCTCAACCGGCGACAGCCTGAGCCCCAGCGCCCGCAGCACCTTGAGCACCGTCGTGAACTCCGGATTGCCGTTGTCGCTGAGCGCACGATAGAGCGCCTCGCGCGCGAGCCCCTGTCTTCTTCGCCAACCGCGTCATGCCATACGCCTTCGCGGCGTCGCCGATCGCCGCAGCGATAAGGGCAGGGTCGCCATCCTCAAACGCAGCCTCCAGATAGAGCACAATACGCTCGGGCGTATCCAACTGCGCGGCAGCGTCCCAACGTTTGGTCTTAAGCGTCATCGTCCTCGCTCTTCAATTGCTTCGCCATGGCCTTCGCAGATTTGATGTCCTCCGCTTGCGTGCGCTTGTCTCCGCCGCAAAGCAGAACGATCACTTCTTTACCACGGCGTACAAAGTACAATCGGTAGCCCGGCCCGTAATCGATCCTAGCCTCGCTGACGCCTTCGCCGGCCGGTTTGACATCGCCGAAATTGCCGAGCGACAGACGTCGAATGCGAACGGCAATTTTCGCCCGAGCACGCTCGTCGTTCAGATCTCCTAGCCACGAAGCGAACGCTTCGCTTTGGCGCACTTCGATCATCCGTATACACCCTAGGTGTAACTTAAAAGTTACGAACGGTCAAGGCGAGACTTGCCACGTTGGTCGCCGCATTTTCGCTGGTTACCTCGCCGCGCTAAAACCGCTCCCCCACCATCTCCTCACTCTTCACCCAGAGCGCCTTCGCGCGCTCAGGGTCGATCGCGTAAGGGCGCACGCCTTCGCGCACATTGGGGTCTGGGTTCAGCGCGGCCACGTGGCAATCTTCGCAGTAGCGCCCGCCCACCGCGTCCGCATCGGCCACGAAGCTCGCCCATACCGTGGTCGCGGCCCCTTGCGGGATCGTTTTGAACGCGAACGGTGCGGCACCTGCCGGGCGGGCCTGGTTGATCGAGGCCATCATCTGTTGGATCAGCTCGGGCGTCATGTGCCGGCCGAGCTCGGTTTGGATGCCGCCGGGATGCACCGCGGCCGCGCGCACGCCGCGCGCCTCATGACGGCGGTCGAACTCGACCGCGAACAACACATTCGCCGTCTTCGAACGGCCATAGGCGCCGAACTCCGTATAGGGCGTACGCTCGAAATTCGGATCGTCGAGATCGACGTCGGCGAAGCGGTGGCCGGCCGACGAGAGATTCACGAGCCGCCCGCCCGGCTTGAGGAGCGACGCGATGCGGTTGACGAACACGAAATGGCCGAGGTGGTTTGTGCCGAACTGCGTTTCGAAGCCGTCGGCCGTGGTGCCCTTCGGCGTCGCCATCACGCCCGCGTTCGCGATGACGGCGTCGAACGGACGGCCGTCCTTCACGAGCCGGTCGGCGGCCGCGCGCACACTCTTCAACGACGCGAGATCGAGTTCGATCAGCTCCAGGGTCGCGCCGTTCTTGGCCGCATCGCGCACCGGGGCCGTCGCATCACGTGCCTTGCCGAGATCGCGCGCCGCGCCAACGACGGAAGCGCCGTGCGCGACAAGCGCCCGCGCCGTCTCGACGCCAAGACCCGCCGACGCACCGGTGACGAGCACACGCTTGCCGGAAAGATCGAAGCCGTCGAGGACCTCGTCTGTGGTCGATTTCGCGCCGAAGGGATGGGTCATGTGCGGGGCTCCTGAGGTCTGGGTTGGACCCATCATGCGGCGAATAGTAGGGCGAGTCGAATGGTGATGCAGACCGCAGACTCGACACGGCGTTGGCGTTAGAGTGAAGCCACCCAACCGCCGAGCCCCACCCATGCCCCGTTCCCTCGCCGAGATCCCGCAACTCCCGCTGCCTATGCCGCCCGACACGGACCCCTACGCAGCGTTCGCCGAGTACCGTGCGAAGGCGCCGCTCGTGCGCGCCGAGATGGGCCTCGTGCTCGCGCTGCGCGCGCGCCATCTCGACACCGTGATGACCGACGTAACGCGACAGCTCGAGACCGAAACGAAGATGATGCAGGGCATCGCCTCCGGCCCGCTGTTCGAGTTCACGCAAGCCGCTATGTTGTTTGCGAACGGCGACGCGCATCGCCGCCGCCGCGCGCCGGTGCAACGCACGTTCGCCTTCAAGCTAATGGACGCAATGCGCCCGAAAGCGGCAGCGCTCGCCGCCGAATTGATAACGCCGCGCCTGAACGCCGGTCCGATCGATTTCGTGAACGAGATCGCGGCGCAAATCCCCGCGCGCATCATCGCCGACATCTTGGGGATCCCGCGCTCGGACTTGCCCGTCTTCCTGCAGTGGATCGCCGACTCGGCGGAAGCGCTCGGCTTCATCGACCTCGCGCGCCGCCCGCAGATCGAGGCCAGCCTGACCGCATTCGACAACTACGTCAGCGATCTCCTAGCCGATCGCCGCCGCAACCCGCGCACCGACTTCCTCACCGACTATGTCGAAGCAACCGCCCGCGACGGCGACCTCAGCGACATCGAAATCCGCACACAAGTCATCGGCCTGATCCTCGCGGGCTCCGACACGACGCGCGGCTCGCTGTGCATGACGCTCGCGCGGCTGTTGCAGCACCCGACGCAATGGCGCGCGTTCTGTGAAAATCCGGATGCGCTGAAGCGCGGCGTTGTCGATGAAGGCCTGCGGTTCGAGCCCGTCGTTTCCGGCATCCCGCGCGCCATTGCGTCGGGTGCTGCAACAGCCGCGCGAGCGTCATGCACAGCGAGCCGCGCG
>JANNEL010000467.1:0-4935 GCA_031378595.1 Alphaproteobacteria bacterium | reverse complement strand
TTCTGCGGCCGTTGCAGGGCCGCAAGCGCCAGGCTACGTAAAGGCTAAGCCCCCAAACTTCAAGGCAAGGAACCTACCATGCGACCCTCCGGCCGCCGCGCGGACCAGTTGCGCGAAGTCACCCTCGAACCTGGCGTTTCCGCCCATGCGGAAGGCTCGTGCATGGTAAAGTTCGGCCGCACGCATGTTCTATGCACCGCGTCGCTCGAAAACAGCGTTCCGCCCTTCCTCAAAGGCACCGGCAAAGGCTGGGTCACCGCCGAATACGGCATGCTGCCCCGCGCAACCGGCGAACGCATGCGTCGCGAGGCGGCACAAGGCAAACAATCCGGCCGCACACTCGAAATCCAACGCCTGATCGGCCGCGCGCTCCGCGCGATCACCGACCAGAAAGGATTCGGCGAGCGCCAAATCGTCATCGACTGCGATGTCATTCAAGCCGATGGCGGCACGCGCACCGCGTCCATCACGGGCGCATTCGTAGCACTCCACAAATGCTTCCAGATGATGAAGCGCGACGGTCTCATCAAAGCGATCCCGCTGAAGGATCACGTCGCCGCCATCTCGTGCGGCATCCACAACAACGCCTGCGTCCTCGACCTCGATTACGACGAAGACTCGAGTGCCGGGACGGATGCGAACTTCGTGATGACGGGCGCAGGCGCCCTCGTCGAAGTGCAAGGAACCGCCGAAGGCGAACCGTTCAGCGAAGCCTCGTTTCTCGAACTCATGGCGCTCGCCCGCAAAGGCATTGGCGAACTCGTCGACCTGCAACGCAGCGCCATTGAACGCTGACCATGTCACGCCGTCTCACCGAAAAGCGCCTCGTCGTCGCAAGCCACAATCCGGGAAAGGTGCGCGAGATCGCGGACCTGATCGCCCCGTTCGCGATCGAAGCGATTTCGGCAGCCGACCTGGCGCTCGGCGAGCCTGAGGAGACCGAACCGACGTTTGTCGGCAATGCGCTCATCAAAGCGCATGCGGCCGCACAGGCGTCGGGCCTCCCCGCGTTGTCCGACGACAGCGGCCTCTGCGTCGACGCGCTCGACGGCGAACCCAGCGTCCTTTCGGCACGCTGGGCAGGCCCCCGCAAAGACTTCCGCGATGCCATGCAAAAGGTGCATGAGCGCCTGCGGGACAGCGGCGCGAAGGATCGTACGGCCCATTTCGTCTGCGCGCTTGCCATCGCTTGGCCCGACGGTCATGCCGAAACCTTCGAAGGCCGTGTGACCGGCGCGCTTGTCTGGCCGCCGCGCGGCACGCTTGGCTTCGGCTACGATCCGATGTTCGTGCCCGAAGGATATAGCGTCACGTTCGGCGAAATGCGCCCGGCGCAAAAACATGCGATGTCGCATCGCGCGCGCGCCTTCGCGAAATTCGTGGAGGCCTGCCTTGGCTGAGTTCGGCCTCTACGTCCATTGGCCGTTCTGCCTGTCCAAATGTCCGTACTGCGACTTTAACAGCCACGTGCGCACCAAGATCGACGATGCATCGTGGGCGGACGCACTGACGCGCGAACTTGAAACGATTGCGGCCCGCCTAGATGTACGCCGCCCGCTGGACTCGATCTTCTTCGGTGGCGGCACGCCGTCGCTGATGCCTGGAGCAACAGTGGGCAAGGTCTTGCAAACCGCCGAACGCCTGTTCGGCTTCGCCCCAAACATCGAGATCACGCTGGAAGCAAACCCGACCAGCGTCGACGCGACCCGCTTTCGTGACTACCGCGCGGCGGGCGTCAATCGCGTGTCGCTCGGCGTCCAAGCGCTGAACGACGAAGATCTGCGCGCGCTCGGCCGGTTGCACACCGTAGACGAAGCGCTGCGCGCCGTCGCGCTGGCGCAAAAAACGTTTCCGCGCGCGTCGTTCGACCTGATCTACGCGCGCCCCCGCCAAACAGCAGAGGCTTGGGACGACGAACTCACCCGTGCGCTCGCCCAAGGCTGCACCCACTATTCGCTTTATCAACTCACGTTCGAGGAAGGCACGCCGTTCCACGCAGCTCTCGCACGCGGCACGATGAAGGAACTCGACACCGACGCCGCGGCCTCATTGTACGAACGCACGCAAGCGCGAATGAATGCCGCGGGGCTTCCGGCGTATGAGGTCTCGAACCACGCGAGACCTGGCGAGGAGTCGCGCCACAATCTGATTTACTGGCGCTACGGCGATTATCTGGGTGTAGGGCCGGGTGCTCACGGGCGCCTCACCATCGGCGGCGAGAAGTTCGCAACCGCGACCGAGCGCCAACCCGAAGTCTGGCTTGCGAACGTTACGGCGCACGGCCACGGCCTCGACCGCTGGGAACCGGTCGCCGCGCACGAACAGGGTACCGAGGCGTTGCTGATGGGTTTGCGCCTGACCGAAGGCGTCGAACCTGCGCGGATCGAACGCCTGCTCGGGCAATCGATCCCAGAGGCCCGCGTGGCGGCGCTGGAAACTCAGGGTTTCCTCACGCACACGACAAACCGCCTACGCACCACGCCGAAAGGTCGCTTGGTGCTCAATGCGATCCTGAAAGAGCTGGTCGCTTAGAAGCCTTGGCTCTGGAATGTGCTGGACGCCGGGCTGATGACCGTCTGCCCCGTATCCGTAACTTCCATTACCGCAAGGCCGCGCTCCGTCATCCCGTCGGTGCGGAAGCGGAAGATGCCGTCGATACCGGCAAACCCGTTCGGGTCCGCAATCGTCGCGCGCGTATAGCGCCGGCCGGGCGAGCCGCTCGCCAGCGTCGCCGACAAAGCAATGGCATCGTAAGCCAGCGAGGCAATGCGCGGCGGCTTCGACCCGTAGAGCTGCTGATAGCGGGTGATGAAATTCGTGCGCTGCTCGCGCGGCGGCACCGCAAACCAGCCGCCATGCAGCGACGGCTCGCTCGACACCGCCGGATCGTCCCACAGTCCGGTCCCTATGAATTTCACTTTGCGCGACTCGACCTTATTGACCGCCAAGATCGGTCCGAGGCTTCTGAGCATCGTCCCGCCCTCGGGCAAGAAGATTGTGTCGAAGCCCATTTTCGCGACGGCCTTGACCGCCGGTTCTAACGCTTGCGGATTGGGCGCATAGGTTTGCACCGCCACGACCTCGCGCCCGCTTTGCGCGACCGTCATACGGAAGGCCTCTTCGACGCGCTTGCCGTAGGGCGTCTCAGGCACCAACGCCACGAACTTTCCGTGGCCTTTCGACACCGCGTACGAGATCACGCGGCTGACCTCTTGCTCGGGCAGGAACGAGAGCAGGAAGACGCCGTCACCGGCGACAGTCCGATCGGTTGAAAAGGCAACGACAGGAATATTCTTCGCCCGCGCGATCGGCGCGACCGCGCGTACATCGTTCGCCAGCAGCGGCCCCAAAATGATTTCAGCCCCTTTGGCGATCGCGTCGCTCGCCGCCGCTGCAGCCGTTTCCGGCGTCGGCCCCGTGTCGCGCGGCATCAGCAGCATCGAGCGCGCGCCCATGTCGAACATTGCCATCTGCGCGGCGTCTTGCATCGCTTGCGCGACCGCGCGGGTTTCCTTGGATGGATGCTTCAACGGCAAAAGCAGCGCGATCCGCACCTGTCCGGCAACGGGGACGGGCGGTGGCTCAGCTGGCTGCGGCATCACCGCGGTCGGCCGCGGCACGTCGGTCGTGACCGTCCGGGGCTTGTCGTCCCCGAACATGCTGAAGCCTTCGCATCCGCTGAGGCTCACCCCCATCGTCATCAGCACGGCTATCGTCCACAATGCGCGCATCAGGCGGGCCGGGTAGGACTCAAACAAACGCGATGTCACGGGATGGGCATCCTTCGAAACGGCGGAAAATATGGGTGGCAAGACTAACGGCGGAGGCAAGCGAAGGCAATTGGACGAGGCCTTATCCCCAGGCCTCTACCTGGTCGCGACCCCCATCGGCCATGCAAGCGATATCACATTACGCGCACTTCACGTGCTCGAGCACGCCGACGCGATTTTCGCCGAAGACACACGCGTCACGGCGAAACTGCTCGCGTTGCACGGGCTCTCCCGCCCGATGCACTCCTATCGCGAGCACAACGCCGACCGCGCCGAATCTGAAATCATTCGTGAGCTGGAGGAAGGCCACGCTGTCGCTCTTGTCAGCGATGCCGGCACCCCCCTTGTCTCGGACCCCGGCCAGCGCCTCGTGGAGTCCGTCACCGCCAAGGGTCATGCGGTCTTCCCGATTCCAGGCCCATCCGCCGCGCTCGCGGCACTCACCGCCTCGGGACTTGCCAGCGACAAGTTCTTGTTCGCAGGCTTCCTCCCCGCGCACGGTCCCGAACGCCGCCGCGCAATCCGCGAAGTCGAAACCGTGCCCGCAACGCTGATCTTCTTCGAAGCCCCAAGCCGCCTCGCAGCGTCGCTCGCCGATCTCGCGTCGCTCTTAGGTGACCGCCCCGCCGCTGTCGCGCGCGAACTCACAAAGCTGCACGAAGAAATCCGCCGCGCGCCGCTCGCCGAACTTGCGGCCCACTACGAAGAACATCCGGACGTGAAGGGCGAGATCGTGATCGTCGTCGCGCCGCCCAGCGCCGCCGCGCAATCCATCGGTGTCGACAAGCTAGACGTGCAGCTCACCGAAGCACTCAAACGTCATCCGGTCAAAGATGCAGCTGCGATCGTCGCCGCAGCGCTCGGCCTACCGCGCCGCGAGGTCTACGCCCGCGCGCTCGAATTGAAGAAACAGGACGCGTGAGCGTCGAGCGTCAAAAGGCACGCGCCCGCGGCACTGCTGCCGAATGGGTCGCGACCGCCTATCTCGCAGCCAAGGGTTACAGAATTTTGAGCCGCCAATTCCTCGCCCGTGGCGGCGAACTTGATGTGGTGGCCCTGACCCCTTTCTGGACGCAGCGTACGCACGTCTTCATCGAAGTTCGCGCCAGAGACACCGTTGAAGCCGCAGCCGAGTCCGTCGGCGCAACTAAACGCCAGCGGGTCG
>JANNEL010000458.1:0-5923 GCA_031378595.1 Alphaproteobacteria bacterium | reverse complement strand
CGGCAACCACGACCATCACCTTTGGGAGTCGTGCCGCGAACACCATTATGCGCGCTACATGCAGTCCGTAAATCGGGACGACTTTGTCTTAGCCCCGACCCACACGACCAACATGCTCGCGCTTGGCGGCCTGGAATCGCCGCTCGTCAACGCCATGGTCCGCCGCTGCCCTTGGCTTCACGACGTGTCCGTACAGGTCGCTTATCCGAACTTTGCGCTCGTGCGGCCGGACAAAATCGCCATGTTCACGCACGGCCATTTCACCGAAGACGTTTACATGCTGGTAAGCGCAATCGCCGGCATCGCCTTCCCGGACCGCGATCCGCCGATGACGATCGAGGAGTGTGAGAGCGAGAACTTCGCGTGGATCGACTTCATTTGGTCTGCGCTCGGCCGCTCGGGTTCCGCAGGCCCGGTCGAGGAAATGCTCTACGAACTAACGCAACAGCCGGACAAGCTAATGGGCCCTGCCGTGCGGGTCGCGGCTGCGCTGGCGCGCGCGTACAACATTAAGCACAAGGAACCGATCGAAACGCTGGTTCACAGGTTTCTGTCCAAAGCTTTCGAACGCAATTGCTACGAAAAGCTGCTTGACGATGATGGCGCGGGCCTGCGCCGCTATCTGGAAGGCCCTGTGCTCGTCCAACTCGAAGCAGAACTCAAAGGCGTGGCCCCGCCGAAATCGGCCGCCCTCATCTTCGGCCACACGCACAAGCCGTTCGAGAAGATGATCAGGGTCGAAAACATGCCGTGGTCCGAAATCGAGACCTACAATAGCGGCGGCTGGGTGATCGATTCGCCCGAACCCCAACCCATCATCGGCGGTGCGGCGATCTTGCTGGATGACGACCTCAACATCGCATCCCTCAGGGTGTACAACGAAACAAAGCACGCAAGCGCCATCAAGCCGCGCATCGAAACTGCACGACACTCGACGAAGTCGCCAAACCCCTTCTACAAGCGCTTGTCACACCTGGTGTCGCCGAAGTCGAAACCATGGATCGAGTGCTCCCATGCCATCGCCGAAGCGACCGCACTCCACAGCCAACGCATCGCAGGCGTCTTGGCGCGGAATGACTGAAGGCGAGTCTTCTGCGCTCACATTGGAACCACCGCCAACTATGCTAGGAACCGCGCCATGGATCTCGCATTGCCATTCGACCGCACGCGCCGCCGGCGGATCTATTTGATGCGCCACGCCGAAGCGCAGTATGTGCGACCGGACGGCACGCGCGCACCGGACTCGCGCGTTGTCCCGCTGACAGAACGCGGGCGGAAAGAAGCCGCAGCAATGGGCGAACTCCTCGCCGATGTACCGTTCGACCGCGCGATCTGTTCGGGCCTGCGCCGCACACGTGAGACGGCGGCGCTCGTGCTGGGCACCCGCAAGCTTGATGTCGCGATCGTACCCGAACTGGAAGAGATTCACGGCGGCGATCCGATCGCGCGTGCGAAACTCAGCCCCGTCGACTACGCCTACGCAATGTTTCAGGCTGGCGAACCGGGCGCTTGCTACGCCGCGGGCGAACCGTTTCAAGCCTTTGTCGACCGCGTCGTCCCAGCGTTCATCGCGATCACGAACGACCCCAGTTGGACGACGTTGCTGCTCGTCGCCCACGGTGGCGTCAACCGCGCTATCCTGACCGACGTCACCAGCGCCTCGTTGGCGGCCTTCGGTGCTTTCGAACAGGACTCGGCTTGCCTCAACCTGATCGACGTCGACACCTGCCTCGATACGGGGGCGGTGCTGCGCCGGGTGCTGCGCGGCGTCAATATTACCGCCGAGGACCCCCTCAAGAAGACCCGCCGCCTGACGACGCTCGAAGGCATGACGAAGAGCTTCATGAAGGCCGGCGCCATGGACGCGCCCGCTGAGGACACCGATGCGTGATTGTTATCGCAATCCGCAGGATAAACGCCACCCATCCAACTTCCAGTAGCCTTCGTATACCTCTCGGAACTTGACGCTCAGGCGGTTCGCGCTTGGGGAGTGAAGCCCTAGCGGAGCCTTCAGAGCACGATGCGGATCGCGGTTGTCGGATCGGGTATTGCCGGAATGGGCGCCGCGTGGGCGCTGAACGGCGACCACGAAGTCGTGGTCTATGAAGCTCTATCCCGCCCAGGTGGCCACAGCCATACGGTCGATATTGACTATAACGGGACGACGATCCCGGTGGACACCGGCTTCATCGTTTACAACGAGCTCAACTACCCGAACCTAACCGCGCTGTTCGCGAAGCTCGACGTCGACACAATCCCAACGCAGATGACGTTCGGCTTCTCGTCGCAGAATGGCCACCTCGAATGGCAGGGCAATACGATCGGCACGCTGTTCGCGCAGAAACGCAATCTGCTCAGCCTCTCATTCCATCGCATGTGGCTCGATATCTTGCGCTTTCGCCGCGAAGGCCTTGCGGACCTGCAAGCGGGCCGCACGCGCGGGCTTTCGCTGGGCTCTTATCTGAAAGCGAACAGATACGGCGACGCGTTCCGGGACGACTGCATCGTGCCCATGGGCGCCGCAATCTGGTCGACGAGTGCAGCCGGCATGCTTTCGTTCCCGGCCGAAAGCTTCATCCGCTTCTTTGAAAACCACCGCCTGTTCTATTTCGACAAGCCGATGTGGCGCACCGTCAAAGGCGGCTCGCGCGAATACGTCAAGCGCCTGACCGCCCCCTTCGCTGACCGCGTCCGCCTGAACACGCCGGTCGCCAAGATCACGCGCACGAACACGACGGTCGAAGTCACCGACGCCACCGGCAACAGCGAAACGTTCGATCACGTCATCCTCGCCTGCCACAGCGACCAAGCGCTGCCGCTCCTCTCTGATGCGACCGATGCTGAGCGTCACATCTTGAGCCCGATGCGCTACGCCGCGAACCGGGTCTATCTGCACCGCGACGCGTCGCTCATGCCCAAGCGCAAAGCCGTGTGGTCCAGCTGGAACTACCTCGCGAGCGACACCAACGCCGGCGGCGCCGTTTCGGTGAGCTATTGGATGAACCGCCTGCAATCGATAGACGAAACAAAACCCCTCTTCATCAGCTTGAACCCGCCCACGCCGCCGGCAAGCCATCTGACGTTCCGCACCTTCGACTACGACCATCCGCAATTCGACGCGGAAGCGCTCATCGCCCAGCGACGCCTCCACATGATCCAGGGACAGCACCGCACGTGGTTCTGCGGCGCCTACGCCGGCTACGGGTTCCATGAGGACGGCCTGACCGCCGGCCTCGAAGTGGCCGAGCGCATCGGCGCAAATCTGCCGCTCGGAAAGGTCAAAAATCCGCGCGTGTTCGCCGAACTCAAAGAAGCGGCCGAGTGACTATGCACTTCGACGCGGCCGAACCTATATCCCTGACAGGGGCACCATCGGTGGAGCGATCCATGGTTGGCAAAACGAACGTCATTAGACCGCGCCCAGGCGTCGAACCCGACACGCGCGCCTTGCCTTATTTCGTACGCCTGTTCTTGTCCGTCGTTGCGCGTCTGCAGTGGGGCAGCGTTGCCGTGACCTTGCCCAACGGACGGCGCATCGAAATCGAGGGCCGCGAGCCTGGCAAACACGGCGAGCTCGTCATCAAGAACTATGCGTGCTTGTGGCGGCTCGTGCGCACCGGCACCTTGGGCTTCGCGGAAGGCTACCTCGCACACGAATGGGACACGCCCGACCTTTCCGCACTGCTTGAAGTCTTCGCGCGCAACGCCGACGCGATGAGCGAACTCCACGAAGGCAAGTGGTGGGCGAAGGCTGCAAGCCGCCTCGCGCATGTGCTGAACCGCAACACGCGCGCCGGCGCCAAGCGCAACATCCACGCCCACTACGACCTCGGCAACGCGTTCTACGAACGCTGGCTCGACCCGTCGATGACCTACTCGTCGGCGAAGTTCGAAACCGCGGGCCAATCGCTAACCGACGCGCAACGGAACAAATACGCAAGCCTCGCCACCCGCATCGGCCTGAAACCCGAGCACCATTTGCTCGAGATCGGTTGCGGGTGGGGTGGCTTTGCCGAATACGCCGCGAAGGAAATCGGTTGCCGCGTGACGGGCATTACGATTAGCAGCGAACAACACGACTTCGCGAAGGAACGCCTCGCCAAAGCGGGCCTCGCCGACAAGGCCGAGATCCGCCTTGAGGACTACCGCGACACGCAAGGCACATTCGATCGCATCGTCTCGATCGAAATGTTCGAAGCCGTCGGCGAAGAATACTGGCCGGCCTATTTCGAGAAGATCGGACGCAGCCTGAAACCAGGCGGCCAAGCGGGCCTGCAAATCATCACCATCGACGAGCGCTACTTCTCGACCTACCGGCGAAGCGTGGACTTCATCCAAAAATACGTCTTCCCCGGTGGCATGCTGCCCTCGATGCAGGCGCTACGCGAGCAGGTCGCACGCGCAGGCCTCACCTGGCGCGAAGACACGACCTTCGGCCTCGACTACGCTCAAACGCTAGCGAGCTGGCGCGACCGTTTCCTCGAAGCCTGGGACGAAATCCGCCCGCTTGGCTTCGACGAAAAGTTCAAGCGCATGTGGGGGTACTATCTGAGCTACTGCGAGGCCGGCTTCCGCGCCGGCTCCATCGACGTCACGCAAGTCGCACTCGCAAAGCCCTAACGGCGAACGAGCCTGCGCACCGCAGCTGCCGCATTCAGCACCGCGCCGGTCACGCCAGTCAGCCGCAACGGCGCGTCTTCCACGGCGAGGCAAAGGCATACCTCGCCTCCGCCCGCATGCGGCTGATGGTCGACGGTCGCGTCTGCCGTCGCGACATCGCCTCTGACGTAAGCGCCGCTCGCGTCCGAGAAACTGCCCTGCAGCACGAGCGTCAACTCAAGCCCTTCGTGCGTGTGCCGCGGCATCCGTCGGCCCGGATCGATGGCGAGCAACCGCACGGTCGAGCGCCCTGCGAACTCCGGCAGCGGATATTCCTTCATGCCCGCAAGAACCGGCACCCAGCCGAGTTCCGGCACGGACCGGCCCAGATAGCTCCGCAACGGCTCCGGCACGAAACCGGCGGGCTTCAAAGTCGCAGCCCGCGCGTCCACCGGCATCGCGCTAACGTCCGGCATCGTCCCGACATCGGCCGCCGCCTCATCGAACGCCAAGGCGGCAGCCGCAGCCTCACCCGCGGCAACCGCATCGCGGCACGGCGGACACAGCGCCAAGTGAGTCGCGACCAAGAGCGCCTTCGCCTCGTCCAGCGAGCCGTTCGCGTACTCGATCAGCAAGGCGTCGTCAGGGTGGTGTTGCGGCATTCTCATCGAACCAAAACGGTGCATTTCCGGCAATCGGGTCTAAGAGTATACGCGCCCCGCGCACCTACGGATCAACCCCTGAAACAGGCCGCCCTCAGCCCCCGAACAACTGCTTCGTCGCCAACGCGGCCCCTTCGCTGAGTGCCCGAAGCTTCGCCCACACCACTTCTTCCGCCACAGTGACGTAACCGGCAGACGTTTCGAACCCGCAATCCGTTCCCGCAATCACGCGAGTCGAATCGCCAACGGCCTCAACCGCCCGCACCAGCCGGTCCGCGACGACCCGCGGGTGCTCGACATAGTTCGTCGTCGTGTCGATCACGCCGGCGATCAGCTTCGCCCCCTTCGGCAACCGTCCGCCTTTGAAGAACGCCACCTCGTGCTCATGCCGCGGATTGGCAAGGCTGATGACATACGCCCCAACCTTCGCCGTCTCCAGCACCGGCCAAAGCGACTCGATCGGCTCGTCGCATTCATGCGGCCCATTGTAGTTGCCCCAGCACACGTGTAGCCGCACGCGCTCGCGCGGCAACCCTTCGATCGCACTGTTGATCGCCGCAACCACGGCCCGCGAGAACGCCAGATACTCGTCGAGCGGTTTGTCCGCAAAGAGCGTGTGCCGCTCCATCGCCAAATCCGGCGCATCGATCTGTAGCGTGAAC
>JANNEL010000452.1:0-4646 GCA_031378595.1 Alphaproteobacteria bacterium | reverse complement strand
CACAACAACCGCATTGGGCGACGTTGCATCATCGTCGCTCAAGTCGGAATCGCCGGCAGCACCGAGATCGGTGATTTCGTCGTCCTAGGCGGGCAGGTCGGGATCGGCGACCATCTCAAGATCGGCGCAGGAACACTCGTCGCGGGCAAATCCGGCGTGACGCGCAGCTTGGAGGCGGGAAAAGTCTACGCCGGCTATCCAGCCCATCCCATCGAACAGTGGCGGCGCGAAGTTGGAACCTTGGCGCGCCTGACTAAAGCATCACGGAGCAAGAATGAGCGCGATGCCGGAAATGACTGATCTCCCTGCCATCGACACCAAACGGCTGATGAAGCTCCTGCCGCATCGTCCCCCGATGCTGCTGATCGACAAGATGGTCGACATCATCCCGAACGTCAGCGCGACAGGTATTCGTGCTGTCTCGATCAACGACCCGGCGTTCTTGGGCCACTTCCCGGGTCACCCGGTGATGCCCGGCGTTATGATTGTCGAAGCGATGGCGCAAACCGCCGGCGCGCTCGTCATGTTCTCGATGAACGCCAACGCCGAAGACAAGCTCGTTTATTTCATGGCGATCGACAAAGCGCGCTTCCGCCATCCTGTGGTGCCGGGCGACCTGTTGCGCATTCCGGTAAAGCTACAGCGCGCTCGTGCGCCAGTGTGGCGCTTCACCGGCGAGGCTTACGTCGACGGCAAACTGTGCGCAGAAGCGGAGTACAGCGCGATGATCATGGACAAGGCAGGAAGGCCCGCAACCACCAATGACTAGAGTTCACCCGACTGCCGTTGTCGCGCCCACGGCGCGAGTTCACGAAACGGTCGAGATCGGCCCGTTCTGCGTCGTGGGGCCGAAAGTTACGCTGCATGAGAACGTGCGCCTCATCAATCACGTCTGCGTCGATGGGCGAACGACGATCGGCAACGCGACCGTCGTCTATCCTTTCGCCTCGCTGGGCCAACCGCCGCAAAGCCTCGCCTATCAAGGCGAGGAAACCGACCTCGTGATCGGTGCGAATAACATCATCCGCGAGCACATGACGATGAACCCTGGTACCGCGAAAGGCACAGGCGTTACGCGCGTCGGCGACAATTGCATGTTCATGGCCGACAGCCATGTCGCCCACGATTGCCAAGTCGGCAGCAACTGCGTCTTCGCGAACAACGCAATGATCGGCGGCCACGTCGTCGTCGACGACTTCGTCTGGCTCGGCGGCGGCGCGGCGGTGCACCAGTTTAGCCGCATCGGCAAGCACGCCTTTGTCGGCGGCATGGCGGGGCTAGAGGGGGACCTCATCCCCTACGGGTCCGTTATGGGCAACCGTGCGCACCTCGCGGGTCTCAATCTCGTCGGTCTCAAGCGCCGCGGCTTCAACCGCGAACAGATCCACGAACTGCGCAACGCCTACCGTCTGCTGTTTGCGCAAGAAGGCACATTTCAGGAGCGCCTCGCAGACGTCGCTGAATTGTTCGCCGACCGGCAAGAAGTCATGGACATCGTGAACTTCGTACGTGCGGGCGGCAACCGGCCGCTCTGCATGCCCGAACGCGAGAACCGCTCCGACAACGCGTGACGGAGCGAGTGCCGAAGCTCGGAATTGTCGCAGGGGCAGGCGCTTTGCCGTTCGAGATCGCGCGCGCCAGCAGCGCCTCTGGTCGACCGTATCACGTGATCGCCATCGACGAATTTGCAGACCCGATGCCCGCATCGATGACCCATACGCGCTTTGCCATCAGCAAGATCGGCGCCATCATCGCCGAGCTCCGGCGCCAGGGTTGCGCGGACATCGCATTCGCCGGAAAATTCGAGCGCCCGAACGGCAAGAACATCAAGATGCGGCCCGACCTTGGCGGCTTGGAGTTCATCGCCCGCATCTTCGGCCAGTTCGGCCGCAGCGACGACACGCTGCACCGCGCGATCGCTGGCATGTTCGCCGCGCGCGGCTTTCGTGTCGTCTCACCGCTGGACGCGGCACCCGCCCTGGCGGCGCGCGCAGGCTGCCTCACAAAGGTCGAGCCGAGCACAACCCTCAAAGCCACCTTTGCTCGAAGCCTGGAGCTCGCAAAAGAGCATGGCGCAACGCGGCAAGGCCAAGCTGTCGTGGTCGAGAACGGCACCGTCATCGCGCGTGAGACGCGCGCAGGCACAGACGCAATGCTGCAGGCCTTGGGCGAAGGCAAGCGCCCGCACGCAATGCTGGTTAAGGCGATGACCCCAACCCAACTCCCGACAATCGACCCGCCGGCCATCGGCGAGAGCACCGTCGTCAACGCCGCGCGCGCGGGTCTGGCCGGCATCTTGGTAGAAGCGAACCGAAGCGTCATTGTGGACGAAGTCGCCGTGCGCGCAAAGGCCGACGCACTTGGGCTCTTTGTCTGTGCCGGCAGCGTGCTCACACCATGAAAAACCGAACTATCATGCTCATCGCCGGCGAGCCGTCGGGCGACGCCCTCGGCGGCCAACTGATCGAGGGCCTGAAGACATTGGCACCATCGGGCTTGCGCATCGTTGGCGTGGGCGGCGCTCGCATGCGGGCGGCGGGACTGCAGAGCCTGTTTTCCCTGGACGACACTTCAGTCATGGGCTTGCGCGAGGTGGTGCCGCGGCTCCCGCGCATTCTCATGCGCATGCGCCAGGCTGCGAACTTCGCGATCAAACAGCAACCCGACATCGTGGTGCTGATCGATAGCCCCGACTTCACGCATAACGTGGCGAAGCGCATCCGCAAACGCGCGCCGCACCTGAAGCTGGTCGACTACGTGGCGCCGCAAGTCTGGGCATCGCGCCCGAAGCGAGCGGCGCAGATGGCTGAATATTTCGACCACGTACTTTGTCTGCTTCCGTTCGAAGTTCCTTTCTTCGCAAATGTCGGGCTCCCCGCGACGTTCGTCGGTCACCCGGTAATCGAGCGCGCACCCGATCCGGGCGTCGGCGCTGCGTTTCGCGCGCGCCATGGCGTCAAGCCCGACGAGAAACTGGTGGTTCTCCTCCCGGGAAGCCGCCTAAGCGAGATTCGCTTCCTTTGGCCCGTCTTCCGCGCAACGGTTGAACGCGCACAAGACGCGACCGGTGCCTTAAGAGTCGTCATCCCAACCGTTCCGACAGTGGCCGCACGTGTTCGCCAACTCGCGGCCGAGTGGAGCAAGGACGTGCTGGTTACGGAGGATCAACAAGACAAGTTTGGTGCATTCGAAGCCGCCGACGCGGCGCTCGCGGCATCTGGAACGGTGTCGACCGAACTTGCTCTCGCAGCAACGCCGATGGTCATCGGATATCGGGTGGGGCAAGTCACAGCGGCCATTGCGCGCCGATACATCAAGGTTCCCTACATTACACTGGTGAACCTAATTCTAAGGCGTGAAGCGATCCCGGAGTTCGTGCAGGAGGAATGCACGGCTGAGAACCTCTCCGCCGAACTCATCAGACTGCTGACGAACCCATCGGCCCGCGTCGCACAGGTCACGGCGTCCGCGGAAGCGGTCAAGGCACTCGGGTTCGGTGACGAGAAACCAAGCGTCCGCGCGGCGCGCGCCGTGCTCAAGCTTCTTGACGAGCCCAAAAAGAAAACGGCGCCCAAAGGCGCCGCTTAAATTCTACCGCTTGTGCACCGCTACGTAGTCGCGCTTCGGCGCGCCGACATAGAGCTGCCGTGGCCGTCCGATCTTCTGGCTCGGATCCTCGATCATCTCGGCCCACTGCGCAATCCAGCCCACCGTACGCGCGAGAGCGAATAGTGCCGTAAACATCGACGTCGGGAAGCCAAGTGCCTTCAGCGTGATGCCGGAGTAAAAGTCGATATTCGGATAAAGCTTTTTCTCGACGAAATACTCGTCGTTGAGCGCGATCTTCTCAAGTTCCATCGCAACCTGCAGCAGCGGATCGTTGCGGATGCCGAGTTCGTCGAGAACCTCGTGACACGTATGCTGCATCACCTTCGCACGCGGATCGTAGTTCTTGTAGACCCGATGTCCAAAGCCCATCAGACGGAAGCCTGAGTTCTTGTCTTTGGCGCGCGCCACGTATTCTGGGATGCGGCTTACGCTTCCGATTTCTTCGAGCATCTTGAGCGCAGCTTCGTTCGCGCCGCCGTGCGCAGGCCCCCAGAGGCAAGCGATGCCGGCCGCAATGCATGCAAACGGGTTGGCGCCGGACGAGCCTGCCAATCGCACGGTCGACGTTGAAGCGTTCTGCTCGTGATCGGCATGCAGAATGAAGATGCGATCAAGCGCTCGCGCGAGCACGGGGTTCGACTTGTAGTCTTCCGCCGGCACCGCAAAGCACATGCGCAGAAAATTTTCGGAGTAGTTCAAGTCGTTGCGCGGATAGATGAACGGCTGACCGATGGTGTATTTATAGGCCATCGCGGCAATCGTCGGCATCTTGGCGATCATGCGGTGGCTGGCGATCGTGCGCTGCATCGGATCGTTGATATCGGTTGAGTCGTGATAGAACGCGGACAACGCTCCAACCACACCACACATAACCGCCATCGGATGCGCGTCGCGACGGAACCCGCGGAAGAACATGCTGATCTGTTCGTGCACCATCGTGTGGCGCGTAATCGCATTCCGGAACGTCTTCAGCTGATCACCAGTCGGCAATTCGCCGTGCAGCAGCAGATAGCGACTTCATCGAGGTCTGCTATCTG
>JANNEL010000437.1:0-3058 GCA_031378595.1 Alphaproteobacteria bacterium | reverse complement strand
CCAAGTGCATAGTTGGGAGCGCAAAGTCGGGTTCGTGATTACGCGCGGAGGCTGCTGCGAGCAGCGGCAGATCGTCCTTGTCGCCCGCGCGACGCAGACCGCGCACCGCCCAGAGTGCTTCGCGGCGATCGAGGCCGATGGAGCGAAATGCGTCCGCGTCGGCCAAGCGTTCGAGCGTGGACGGATCGAGCCCGGTGCGCAGCCAGAGGTCGCGGATAGAATCGTAGCCTTCGTGGCGGTGTTTTTCGAGGAGCTTTGCGTCGTCCTCGCTGAAGCCTGAGATCTGCCGGAAGCCGAGACGCATCGCATGCGTGGTGCGGATGTCGCCGGTCATGTCGGGGTGGCGGGGGTGAATTTTCATCGCGGTGTCGCGCGACATGGGTTCAAGCGTGTTGTTCCAGTTGGAATAGTTGATGTCGGCGGGCCGCATTTCGACGCCGTGTTCTTGCGCGTCGCGAACGATTTGGGCTGGGGCGTAGAAGCCCATGGGTTGCGAGTTCAGGAGTGCCGCGGCGAAGACATCGGGGTAGTGGCACTTGATCCAGCAAGAGTAATAGACGAGCAGCGCGAAGCTCGCCGCGTGGCTTTCGGGGAAGCCGTAGTCGCCGAAGCCTTTGATCTGCTCGAAGCACCGCGCGGCGAAGTCGGGCTCGTAACCGTTCGCGACCATGCCGTTGATGAATTTGTCTTCGAAGGATTTGATCGTGCCCAAATGGCGGAACGTCGCCATGGAGCGGCGCAGGCGATCGGCTTCGGCGGGTGTGAATTTCGCAGCGACGATTGCGATGCGCATCGCTTGTTCCTGGAACAGCGGTACGCCCAGCGTGTTCTTTAGAACCTCTTCGAGTTCGGGTTTCGGGTAGTGGACCTCTTCCTTGTTTTGGCGGCGGCGCAGGTAGGGGTGCACCATGCCGCCTTGAATGGGGCCGGGGCGCACGATCGCGACCTCGATGACGAGGTCGTAGAATTTTTGGGGGCGAAGGCGCGGCAGCATCGACATTTGCGCACGGCTTTCGATTTGGAACACGCCGATCGTGTCGGCGCGGCAGATCATGCGGTAGACCTCCGGCTCTTCATCCGGGATCATCGAGAGCGTGGGTTCGAGGCCGTAATGTTCGTGCAGCATCTGCAAAGCTTTGCGGATGCAAGAGAGCATGCCGAGCGCGAGCACATCGACTTTGAGGATGCCGAGCGCGTCGAGGTCGTCCTTATCCCACTCGACGACGGTGCGTTCTTCCATCGCGGCGTTCGAGATTGGGATCACTTCGTCGAGGCGTCCGCGCGTCATGACAAAGCCGCCGACATGCTGCGAGTGGTGGCGTGGGAAGTCGATGAGTTCTTGCGCCAGCAGGAGCGCTTGGGCGAGACGCTTGTCCGTAGGATCTAGGCCGATGCGGCGGACTTCATCTTCGATCGGCGCTTCGGTCGACCAGCCCCAGAGCGTGCCGGCGAGCGCGCCGATCGTATCTTCGGAGAGGCCGAACGCTTTGCCAACGTCGCGGATCGCGCTACGTCCGCGATAGCAGATAACTGTGGCGGCGAGGCCTGCACGCTCACGGCCGTAGCGCTCGTAGATGTATTGGATCACCTCCTCGCGCCGTTCGTGTTCGAAGTCGACGTCGATGTCGGGCGGTTCTTTTCGTTCGGCGGAGACGAAGCGTTCGAACAGAAGGTCGACTTTCGTCGGATCGACCTCGGTGACGCCCAGGCAATAACAGACGACGGAATTCGCCGCCGAGCCTCGGCCTTGGCAGAGGATGCCTTTGCTGCGGGCGAAGCGGACGATGTCGTGGACGGTGAGGAAGTAGGGCGCGTAGTTCAGATCGCTGATCAGCTTTAGTTCGTGATCGAGCGCATGGCGGACTTTCGGGGCCAAACCGTTTGGGAAGCGGCGGCGTGCGCCTTCTTCGGCGTAATGGATGAGCGCCTCTTGCGTGCTCGCGAAACCTTCCTGCGCTTCATGCGGGTATTCGTAACGCAGTTCGTCGAGCTTGAAGTTGAGACGTTCGGCGAAGCGGGACGTCTCCTCCACTGCGTTTGAGATTTGGCGGTAGAGGCGGGCGATTTCGGCGGGTGCTTTCAGGTGGCGTTCGGCGTTCGCTTCGAGCCTGAAGCCTGCGGCGTCGAGAGTCGTGCGTTCGCGGATGCAGGTCAGCACGTCTTGCAGCACGCGGCGTTCGGGTGCGTGGTAGAGCACGTCGTTCGTTGCGATCAGGGGCACGTTATGGCGGCGGCTGAGTGCGATCAGGCGCTTGATGTGGCGCTGATCGTCGCCGTTGTAGCGCAGCGTCGCGGCGAGCCAGACGGGCAGGCCGCTTAAGCGATCGAGTGTTGGGTCGGCGGCTTCTGCGTTCGGGTGCGGGGGGATTACGATGAGCTGCAGGCCTTCGCTGAACTCGATCAGATCGTCGAGGCATAGGATGCAGTCGCCTTTTTCCGCGCGATGGTTGCCCACTGAGAGCAGGCGCGTCATGCGGCCGTAAGCGGCGCGGTCTTGCGGGTAGGCGAGGATGTCCGGCGTGCCGTCGGCGAAGACGAGGCGTGTGCCGACGTGGAGCGGGAAGTTCAGCTCTTTTGCTTGCGTGTAAGCGCGCACGACGCCCGCGACCGAGTTGCGGTCGGTGATGCCGATCGCGGCGTGGCCGAGCTCTTGCGCTTGTTTGACGAGTTCCTTCGGATGCGATCCGCCGCGCAAGAAACCGTAGTTCGTGGTGGTGGCGAACTCGATATATGCTGGTGCGCTCATGACAAGCCTCGGCGCAGTCTGGGAGCGCGGGCGTCACGCCCGCTCTTCAAGCGCGGTGACACCGCCAAGCGCTTGAGAAGCGCCAATCTTCCGGCTTGGGGCAAAGATTCGCTTTGACGGGATTCCTGGCTATGTAGCCTACGGCATTCATGTAGTGAGCGTCGTCGCGGATCGCACGTTCGTGGTATTCGGGCGCCCAGAAAGTGCCTTGCTTGCCAAGCTGAGCGTTGGCTTTTTTGACGTGAACGATTTCCAGCTGTGCGTGATCGCAGATAGCGTCCAGTCCGCAAGCGGCGTTATCAAAGCGTGAAC
>JANNEL010000401.1:0-12365 GCA_031378595.1 Alphaproteobacteria bacterium | reverse complement strand
TGTCTCTGTCACCGAAATCATTGTTCACGTCCTTCAAGTTGAAGAACCTCACACTGCCCTACCGCATCGTCATGGCGCCGATGACCCGCTCGAAGAGCCCGAACCAAATTCCAGGCGACGATGTCGCGGCCTACTATGCGCGCCGTGCGGCCGGTGGCGTCGGCCTCATCATTACCGAAGGCGTAGCACCGGATCATCCAGTCGCGCTGAACGACCACAACGTGCCGAACTTCCACGGCGACGCACTCGACGGCTGGAAAAAAGTTCTGAAAGCGGTGAAGCGCGAAGGTGGCCTGATCATGCCGCAGCTTTGGCACACCGGCTTGATGCGCAAACCGGGCGCGGGCCCCAATCCGCATCTGCTGGGTGTTGGTCCCTCGGGCCTCGCCAAGCCCGGCAAGAAGGTGACAGAGCCGATGACCACGAAGGACATCGACGAGGCGATTGCAGGCTACGCCACCAGCGCCCGCCACGCCGAAGAACTGGGCTTCGACGGCGTCGAGATCCACGGCGCGCATGGCTACCTCATCGATCAGTTCTTCTGGGAAGGCACGAACGAGCGCGACGACGCGTTCGGCGGCGACATGATCAAACGCACGAAGTTCGCGGTCGATGTCATCCGCGCCATCCGCACGGCGGTAGGCCCGGACTTCCCGGTCATCCTGCGCTGGTCGCAATGGAAGCAGCAGGACTACACGATCAAGCTCGCGCAAACGCCGCAAGCACTCGAGAAGTTTCTCGATCCGCTAGTAAAAGCGGGCATCGATTGCTTCCACTGCTCGACCCGAAGATTCTGGGACCCGGAGTTCGAAGGCTCCGACCTCAACGTCGCCGGGTGGACGAAGAAGATAACAGGCCTTCCGACAATCACGGTGGGCTCCGTCGGCCTGAACCAGGAATTCATCGCAACCTACCAAGGCCAGTCCGCCGGACCCGCCTCGCTCGACCGTCTGATCGAGATGTTCGAGCGCGGCGACTTAGACCTCGTCGCCGTCGGCCGCGCCCTCATCGTGAACCCGAACTGGCCCGAGATGGTGAAAACCGGCCGCTTCGAGGAATTAAAGCCGTTCTCGCTCGAAGCCCTGCCGGTCTTGCACTGAAGCACCGCGAACGGCAAAACGCGAAAAAACGAATCCGTTTGAAGCGTTTGCACGGCTGATTTGCGCGGGTTCATCCGTTTGCAATCCGTTTGGGAAGCGTTTGCAACCCGTCTGCGGCATTCTGTACTGCACGAATAACGCAGATCATCAGCCCGGCTCGGCGGAACCGTCCGCCAGGCACAATTTGTCCGATCCACGATGTCAAGTTGCAGCCGCAGCCGGCAAATTTGATGGCTGGGAAAGAAAATATAACTATCATTAATTTGTAAGAAAGTCAAGAAGAAGTGGTGGAATCGGACCGGCGTCAATGCCCGCGCGAAAACAGACGCCGAGCGACAGGATAGGGCTGGCTGTAAACCGCAGCCTTTGCCTCAGGCGTCATGATCGATCGCAGCACATCCTGCGTAGAGCCGGTCAAGGTAACCGGCGGAGCGTAGCCCTGTCCAACGCTGCCACGGATTGCGCCCTTCGCAACTGCTTCGTGGAGCCTCCGGGAATCGTACGGATAGACAAGCAACGTATCGTCGTCCTTGATGCGATAGGTCCCAAGCAGGAATTTCGTATCGTCGGCAGCCATGATCGTCGCACTCCCGGCAGCGGCACCGGCAAGTTTGCGGATAGCGAAAACCTCAGTATCGCCGACCCGCACCGAGTACAGTTCGAACACAGCGTAGTTGGCACCATCTGTCGCGACCATTCGCATCGGACTGCCATCCCCCGGCACTATGAAATGGAGTAACACCCCGCTCGGTTTGCCTTGCTTATCCAGAACGGACCAAGACCCGGATAGGCGATGATTGATCGCCGGTTCCTCCGACGCCGGAGGCTTTTGCGCATAGACATAACAGCTCGAAAGAAGGACGGCAGCGACAAGTGCCGCAACTACATTTGTTATGCGACGAGCAAACATGAGAGGCCCCCGGCCGTTGCACCCATATCGGAGCGGCCGACCGTGGCCGAATTGCGGCGACCGCCGAGGAAACTAGTCCCGCCCCTTCGTGTCCAACCACACTTTGAGCCGGTCGAGCTGCCGCGCTAGCACCTCCATCTCCGCATCGTCCCAGCCTGAAAACACTTCGGCGAACTGCGGTACGAAGGCGGCGATGGCGCGTGCATGCATTTCAAGTCCCTTCGGCGTGATCGTGAGTAGCTTGGAGCGGCCGTCGCCGGGTGCGGGATCAGCCTTCAAGAACTTGCGCGCGACGAGCTTCTGCACCGTTTTTGTCACGCCGGGTTGCGGTTGCTGCAGCGCCGACGCGACGCTCGTCACCGTCTTCGCCTCCGCCGGTCGGTGGCTGAAATGGTTCAGCATCACGAACTGCGGGAACGGCAGTTTGAGTTCGTCGAGCGCGCGGCCCGCGCGCGTCGTCGCCAACTGATCGATGATGCCGATCCAATTGAAAATGCGCCAACCGATGGCCGCCTGCGCTTCTGTGGGTCGTGTCGCCATGCGCTATGTATGCGTCAGGTTCGTATGATCGCGTCAAGAGGCCGCCGTGGCGAAGGCTCGGCAGGCGCCGCGCGCCCGAGACGGAAAAACATCTGCACGGTCTCGCTGTCGGCAGCACCAACCGCGCGCTTATGCTCGGCGAGCACCGGCAGCATCTCGGGAAATTCCTGCAACGCTTGGCTCAACGGCTGCATCGCAAGCCCAAGCTCCGTCGCCTTCAAATTCGCGCGCACATAGGCAGCCCCCGCTGCGAGCTGCGCCCGCCTATCGTTGGCGGCAGTCACGATCCACGCGAACGCTTTGACCGCCAATTGAGGATCGATTTGCGACAACGCTTGGCCCCGCGTGAACGGCTCCATCGCATTCTGCTGCGTGAACAGTCCAAGCTTGTTCGACCACCAGAAGAACGGTCCGTGCATGGAAAGACCGTCGCGATGCTTCGCGATCTCGGGGCCGGTGATGCGAAACACATCGACGCTCTCTTTGAAGGTTGCATCTTTCTTGACCTCGATTTGCCAAGCGCGCTTCGCGATCGCCGCAAGACCGGCGATTTGTCGCTCGTCGCCGGTCCAGCCGAAGCGCACCGGCAACCCATTGAGCGCACCGCCCAATGCTGCAGCCTCGGCCGGCCCAACCGCATTTGCTTCGAACGCACTACGGTTCGTGCGCCGCTTCAATACTTGCGCGAACAGCGGATCGCGCGCGACGGTCGCGTCCGGCACAAACACGACGCGGCACACCGGTTGCTCGCCGACGCCGTTCTCCGGCCAATCGCCGCCTGGAAACGCGGTGACATCCGCACGCAAGCCCTGCTCGGCCGCCGCCATCCGTAAAAGTTCTAAGAACGCCCCGCACCCGACGGTGATCTGACGCGCGTAAGGATCGGTCGCCGGCAGTAGCCGCGACCGATCGCAATAGAAGGTCGCCGCACCCGGCTCTTTCAAATCCACGATCCACGGCTGCTTGTTGTGCGGATTGGGCGCGAGCAAAGCGTACGACAGCGCCCGCACGCGTGGATCGCGCACATTGGGAGCAGGCCCGCGCCACGCTTCCACCGCCGCCTCCGGCATCGGGTCGCATTGGGTGAGGCCGTAGCCGCCCGCCGCCAAAATCACTGCCGAAGTTCCGGCAACACGTAGAAATGTTCTGCGCGTGGTCATGAAATCGTCCTCACATCAAAGCTGTCGAAGCAAGCCCGCCCATGAGTGCCGCGAGCGCGAGCGCCGAGAAGATAAAGAACCGTGGCCCCACACCGTTGGCCTGCGTGCGCGCGAGAGAAACGCCGCACATCAAAAGCCAGCCAAGCCAGGCAGCCGATACCGGCGCGGACAGAAATCCAATCGCCTCGAACGACCCGCCAAGCTGCTCGAACGCGCTGACCGCAATCAGCGCACCCAACACCAAGCCGACAAGTCCGTAAGGCCACGCAAACAACGGCCCGCGAAACATGGCGAGCGAAATCAGCATCGTCCATGCACCTTGTGCCAAGAAGCCCAGATGCTCACCCACAACCATCCCGGCATAGCGATTGAGCAGCCCTTCAAGGAGCGCGACGACGTTGCGCATCTCCGCGGTTCCAGCACCCGCCATCTGTTCCGCCAGATAGGGCACCGCAATCGGCCAACGCATGAAGCCCATCATCTGAAACGCGCCGGCCAGGACGCCCGCGACCAAGGCGGCGACAAGCAGCGTGCTGCCGGTCTTGGCAAAGCTTTGATGGAACAACACCGCGAGCATGATCTGTGTCAGCCCCGACAACCCCATCATGTAGTAGGCGGGCACGATCAGCGCTTGATGTTGACGAAACAGCGCCAACCGCTCCTCTGAAGGCGCTCGCAGGATCTCCGGAAACGAAAACTGGTCGGCTAGGATCAAGAACCCGACCGACAACAAGCCCACATGAACGAGCGTCACCGCAAATGCCGTACCGTATTCCCGCGTGCGATCCATCGATCTCTCCAGTATATTCCCAGGAATGAAATAAACATTCCAAAGAATATAGTCAAGAGCCCGTGGATTTATGCCGCCTTGCGGAGCGATAGGGGCCGGCGCTACACCCTTTCCCCATGTCCAAGGATTTCATCGGCTACCAGGCGCTTGTGGACAAAGCGCTGAGGGGCGTAGTGCGCGACGCGCTGATCCATGCTGCCAAGGGCGGCATTATGGGCGCGCACCACTTCAACATCGTGTTCGCGACTGCGATGGACGGCGTCGAAATGCCGGACTTCCTCAGGGAAAAATACCCGGAGGCGATGAAGATCGTTCTGCAGAACCAGTACGCGAACTTGCTCGTCGAGGGCGACCGGTTCGAAGTGACGCTGAGCTTCAACAAGCTCCCGGCCACGATCGTCGTGCCGTTTGCCGCCGTCGTCGCGTTCGAGGACCCATCCCAGAAATTCCAGCTCGGCTTCCAAATGGCGATGCCCGCGCCGAAACCCGGCTTGCCAGCCCCCAAAGATTCCGCGCCCGCCCCGGCCGAACAATCCAAACCGGAACCAACCCCCAAACCGGAACATGGCGAGGTCGTGAGCCTCGACAAATTCCGCAAGAAGTGACTTGGACCAAATGAGCACCCGCACCGAGACCGACACGTTCGGCCCCCTCCCCGTGGCCGCGGATAAGTATTGGGGTGCGCAAACGCAGCGCTCTCTTGAGAACTTCAAGATCAGCGGCGAACGCATGCCGCTCGCACTCGTCCACGCATTCGGCATCGTCAAGAAGGCCGCAGCGATCGCGAACGTCGGTCTGAAGGACCTCGATCCGAAACTCGGTGATGCGATCGCCAAAGCCGCCGACGAAGTGATTGCCGGCAAACTCGACGATCACTTCCCCCTCGTCGTCTGGCAAACCGGATCCGGCACGCAAACGAACATGAACGCGAACGAGGTGATCTCGAACCGCGCCATCGAAATGCTTGGTGGCGAAATGGGTTCGAAAAAGCCCGTGCATCCGAACGATCACGTCAACCGCGGCCAATCATCGAACGACTGTTTCCCGACCGCGATGCACATCGCAACCGTGCTCGAAATTCATCGCCGCTTGATGCCGGGCTTGCGCCGCCTGCATGGGGCACTCCTGTCGAAGGCGCACGACTTCGCAAAGATCATCAAGATCGGCCGCACCCATCTGCAAGACGCGACACCCATTACACTCGGCCAAGAATTCTCCGGCTACGCCCGCCAAGTCGAACTTGGCATCGACCGCGTGGTAACGGCGCTCCCGCGCCTCTATCCCCTCGCGCAAGGCGGGACAGCGGTGGGCACGGGCTTGAACGCGCTGCCCGGCTTCGCCGAACGCTTCGCCGACGAAGTCTCGAAGATCACGGGGTACCCGTTCACGAGCGCCACGAACAAATTCGAAGCTCTCGCCGCCCACGACGCATTGGTCGAATTCTCCGGCGTCCTGAACACGGTCGCAACGTCGCTGTTCAAGATCGCAAACGACATTCGCTTATTGGGCTCAGGCCCACGCTCGGGCCTGGGCGAACTGATCCTGCCGGAAAACGAGCCCGGCTCCTCGATCATGCCGGGTAAGGTGAACCCGACGCAGGCCGAAGCACTAACGATGGCGTGCGCACAAGTCATGGGCAACAACGTCGCCGTCACGATCGCCGGCAGCCAAGGGCACATGGAGCTCAACGTCTTCAAGCCCGTGATCATTCATAACGTGCTGCAGTCGATCCGCCTGGTCGGCGACGCGGCCGTCAGCTTCACCGATCACTGCGTTGCAGGCATCCAGCCGAACCTGAAGCACATCGACGAATTGATGCGCCGCTCGCTGATGCTCGTGACCGCGCTGGCGCCGAAGGTCGGCTACGACAATGCCGCCAAGATCGCCAAGACGGCCCACAAGAACGGCACAACACTCAAGGAAGAGGCCGTCAAAGCAGGCCTCATCACGGCCGAAGAATTCGACCGGATCGTCCGCCCCGAAGACATGATCGGCCCGAAATAGCCAATCTTATCCAGAGGCCTGCTTTCCGCGTCGGGGTGACGCCACGGGGCCGCCAGGCTAGACAAGCCGCGCACCAAAAGGTTGTCAGACGATGCTGGGCTGGTTTCAGCGGATCATGCCGCGCGAAGAGCGTTTCTTCGACATGTTCGAGCGGCACGCGCAATGCTTGAAGAACGGATCTGACGCCTTACGGGGCATGCTGGATGGCGGCCCGAAGACAGCCGAGTTCTGCGCCAAGATCGCAGCCCATGAGCACGAAGCGGACCTCATCACCGAAGAGGTGATGCAGGCGATCCGGCGTAGCTTCATCACACCGTTCGACCGTGGCGATATCCGAGGTCTCATCACCTCAATGGACGACGCGATCGACCAGATGAACAAGACAGCGAAAGCCGTTTCGCTTTTCGAAGTCGACGCGTTCGAGCCGCAAATGCGCCAAATCGGCGACCTTGTGGTGAAGAGCGCGGTATTGATGGGCGATGCAGTGCCGCTCTTGCGCGCGCTCGCAACCAATGCGCCGCGCCTCAACGTCATCACCGACGAAATCGTGCGCATCGAGGAACAGACCGACCAAATCTGCCTCGAAGGCTTGAAGGCACTGCTCCACGGTCCCGCCCGTAACGACGCGATGGTCTACATCAAAGGGTCCGAGATCTACGACCACCTCGAAAAGGTCGCCGACTGCTTCCAAGATGTCGCGAACCGGATCAGCGGTCTCGTCATCGAACACCTCTAAGGCGATCCCATGGAAATCGGCGGGGTCGAGCTCACGCTCATCTTCCTCATCGTCGTCGCGCTCGCGTTCGACTTCTTCAACGGTCTGCACGACGCAGCGAACTCGATTGCGACGATCGTTTCCACGCGCGCGCTCAAGCCGTTTCAAGCGGTGATCTGGGCCGCGTTCTTCAATTTCGTGGCCTTCTTCGTCTTCGACCATCTGGTGGCGAAAACCGTGGGCGCAGGGATCGTCGCACCGGCGCTCATCGACGACGCAGTGATCTTCGGCGCGCTCTCGGGCGCGATCGCGTGGAACATTATCACTTGGCTTGCGGGTATCCCCTCGTCCAGCTCGCACGCGCTCGTTGGCGGCATTGTCGGCGCTGGCGTCGCCAAAGGCGGCTTCGACGCGATCGTTTGGGGCGGCCTCAGTAAGACACTCTACGCGATCATGGGCTCGCCGTTCACGGGCTTCGTCCTCGCGATGCTCTTGATACTCATCATCTCTTGGCTCTTCGTGCGCGCGACGCCGGCCTTTGCCGACTCGACCTTCCGCAGACTGCAATTCGTATCGGCCGCCCTCTATTCGCTCGGTCACGGCGGCAACGACGCGCAGAAAACGATGGGCATCATCGCAGCCCTGCTCTACGCCCACGGCCTGTCGGAGGGTCAGTTCCACGTCCCGCTGTGGGTCGCGTTTCTGTGCTATGCAGCGATGGGCCTCGGCACCATGTTCGGTGGCTGGCGCATCGTGCATACGATGGGCTCGAAGATCACGAAACTATCGCCGATGCAGGGGTTCAGCGCCTCGCTTGCGGGCGCCATTACACTCTTCGGCGCGACGAGCCTCGGCATCCCCGTATCGACGACGCACACGATCACCGGCGCAATCGTCGGCGTCGGCACGGCGCGCCGCGTATCGGCCGTCCGCTGGGGTATTGCCCGCGGCATTGTCCTCGCCTGGGTGATCACCATGCCGGCATCGGCGGTGATCGCCGCCATCGGCTATTGGATTGGCACTCTCATTCTGTAGGCGCACCCATGCCGGTCAAGAAACTCAAACGCTCCGTTACCATCTCCGGCCACCGGACCAGCGTCTCGCTCGAAGCGGACTTCTGGGTCGCGCTGACCGAAATCGCGACCGAATTGAAGCGCCCGCTCGCGAAACTGATCGACGAGATCGACAAACGCGACGGACGCGGTAACAATCTCTCCAGTGCGCTCCGCGTGTTTGTCCTGGCGCATTATCGAAAGAGGACGTGATGGGCGATGTCGTAAACCTAAACCGCGCACGAAAAGCACGCGCGAAGGCGGCAGCCGAAAAGACCGCCGCGAACAACCGCGTCAAACACGGCACGCCAAAGGAATTGCGCAAACAGAGCGATGCCGAACGCAAACGCACCGAAGCCGAAATCGAGGGCAAGCGCCTCGACGACGACGCGAATGACTGACGGCCCGTACCATGGCCTAAAGGTCGTGGATCTCACGCGCGTTCTGGCGGGCCCCTACTGCACGATGATGCTGGCCGACCTCGGCGCGACTGTCATCAAGGTCGAGCCTCCCAAGACCGGCGACGACGCCCGCCACATCGGCCCCTTCAACAAAGTCAAGTCCGCGTACTTCATGTCGCTGAACCGCGGCAAGCACTCGATCGTCCTCGACCTCAAAGCGAACGCCGATCGCGCCGTCTTCGAACGTCTGCTCGGCGAGGCTGACCTCCTCGTCGAAAACTATCGCGGCGGCACGATGGAGAAACTCGGCTACGATTGGCCCACGCTCCACGCGCGTTTTCCGAACCTCATCTACGTTGCCATCTCAGGCTTCGGCCACACCGGCCCCTACAAAACAAAGCCCGCCTACGACATGGTCGTCCAGGGCATGGGCGGCGTCATGAGCTTGACGGGCCAACCGGGCGGCCCGCCGACCCGCGTCGGCACGTCGATCGGCGACATCGCCGCCGGCCTCTTCGCGCTCTCAAGCATCGGCGCGACGCTCTACCACCGCGAACGAACGGGCGAAGCGCAAAAAATCGATATCGCGATGCTCGATTGTCAGGTAGCGCTCCTCGAAAACGCGATCGCCCGCTACGTCGCGACAGGTACGCCGCCAGGTCCTCTTGGCTCACGGCATCCTTCGATCACCCCGTTCGCCGCGTTCCAAACCGCCGACCAACCCATCATCATCGCAGCCGGCAACAATGGCCTCTTCGCGAAACTCTGCGAGGCGATAGGCGCGCCCGCGCTCGCGACCGACGCCCGCTTCATAACGAACGACCTGCGCAACACGAACCACGCCGCCCTTGCACAAGAACTCGAACGCGCCCTTAGCCCGAACACGGCCGCCCATTGGCTCGCCAAAATTGAAACAGCAGGCGTCCCCTGCGGCCCGATCAACAATGTCGCGCAAGTTTTGGCCGACAAGCACGTCCTGTCGCGCAACATGGTGGTGACCATGCAAGACAGCGATATCGGCGAACTGAAGCTCGCCGGAAACCCAATGAAGCTCTCCGCGTTCAGCGACGCAAAAACGCGCCCGCCGGTCCAAAATCTGGATGAAAAAGGTGCGGAAATCCGCGCAAACGGCTTCAACGCGATTGCGGATTGATCGTTCGCGATCGTGCTAGTGTCAGCCTGAATCATGACCCAACCGTCGCCCTCTCTCACGCCCGCTGTTGGCGAGCCCCCCTATTTGCGCGGCCTCAACGAGGCCCAGCGCGAAGCGGCGATGGCGCTCGACGGCCCCGTGCTGGTGCTCGCGGGCGCGGGCACCGGCAAGACGCGCGTGCTCACCACGCGCCTCGCGCACCTGATCGCGTCGCGCAAGGCGTGGCCCAGCCAAATCCTCTCGGTCACGTTCACAAACAAAGCCGCGCGCGAGATGATCCACCGCACCGGCGAACTCATTGGCGGCATGGTCGAAGGCATGCCCTGGCTCGGCACGTTCCACTCGATCGGCGCGAAAATTCTGCGCCGCCACGCCGAACTCATCGGCCTCAAATCGAACTTCTCGATCCTCGATGTGGACGATCAGTTGCGTCTCATGAAGCAGGTGATCGACGCCGCCCGCATCGATGAGAAGCGCTGGCCCGCACGCCACCTCTCTTCCCTGATCGACTCATGGAAGAACCGCGCCATGACGCCGAAGGACGTGCCCGCGGGTGAAAGCTTCGCTTACGGCAACGGCAAAGGCGCCGAGCTCTACGAAGCCTACCAGCAGCGGCTCAAGGCACTGAACGCAGCCGACTTCGGCGACCTACTGCTCGACGTCATCACCATTCTGAAAACGCACCCGGAAGTGCTTCAGGAATACCGCAACCGATTCGCCTACATCCTGGTCGACGAGTATCAGGACACAAACGTCGCGCAGTATCTGTGGCTGCGGCTGCTCGCGGGCGAGCGGCGCAACATTTGCTGCGTCGGCGACGACGACCAATCGATCTACGGCTGGCGCGGCGCCGAGGTCGACAACATCCTGCGCTTCGAACGCGACTTCCCCGGCGCCAAGATCATCCGTCTGGAACGCAACTACCGCTCGACGCCGCACATCTTGGCTGCGGCGTCCGGCCTCATCGCCGCCAACAAAAGCCGCCTCGGCAAAACACTGTGGACCGAACTCGGCGAAGGCGAGCGTGTCTCCGTACGCGGCGTTTGGGACGCCGAAGAAGAGGCGCGCCAAATCGCCGACGACATCGAACAAGTCGCGCGCAATCGTCAGAAGATCAGCGACATAGCCATCCTCGTGCGCGCCTCGTTCCAAATGCGCGCCTTCGAAGAACGTTTCGTACAGCTCGGCATTCCCTACCGCGTCGTTGGCGGCCCACGCTTCTACGAACGCCAGGAAATCCGCGATGCGCTCGCCTACTTGCGCGTCGTTGTACAACCCGACGACGACCTCGCCTTCGAGCGCATCTTCAACAAACCGAAGCGCGGCCTCGGCGATGTCGCGCTCCAATCCGTGCACAAAATGGCACGCGCGCTGAAGAAGCCGTTGTTCGCCGCCGCCGACGCGATCATCCAAACCGACGAGCTGCCGTCGCGCGCCCGCTCCGCGCTGCGCGACCTCGTGCAAAGCTTCAAGCGCTGGAGCGATCAGGCGACCGCGCTCAGCCACATCGAACTCGCCGAAATGGTACTCGACGAAAGCGGCTACACCGCTATGTGGCAGGCCGACCGCTCGGCCGAGGCACCCGGCCGCCTCGAAAACCTGAAGGAACTCGTACGCTCGATGGAAGAGTTCGAAACGATCGAAAGCTTCCTTGAACACGTCTCGCTCGTCATGGAGATCGAACAGTCCGATACGACCGATAAAGTCACGATCATGACCTTACATGGCGCGAAGGGGCTCGAATTTCCGACCGTGTTCCTGCCGGGTTGGGAAGAAGGTCTGTTCCCGAGCCAGCGCACGCTCGACGAAAACGGACTGCAAGGTTTGGAAGAAGAACGCCGCCTCGCCTACGTCGGCCTCACCCGCGCTCGCGAACGCGCGAAGATCTCCTACGCCGCAAACCGCCGCGTCCACGGCATGTGGCAGAGTGCAATGCCATCGCGATTTATCGCCGAATTGCCGCCCGATGCGATCGTCCTCGAAAGCGATCCCGGACTGCCCTATGGCAACTCGAATCTCTCCACCGCGCCCGCGTTCGACTCCGGATACTCGTCGCCGGGCTGGCAGCGGGCGCAGGCCCGTCGCGGTGAAACGTTCGGCTCCCGCCCCGCGATCGAAGCACACGCCGAACTTGTCGCGACGTCCGATCCCGACGCCGAGACCTACCGACGCGGCGAACGCGTGTTCCACCAGAAATTCGGCTATGGCCGCGTGACCGCGATCGACGGCAACAAGCTGACAGTCAGCTTCGACAAGGCTGGCGAAAAACGCGTCATCGCAAACTTCCTGGCGCGCGCCTGATGCCCGTCTGCTGGAAAGCCCGCGCGGTGCTCCCGAAACGCGACGCGCAAGCGCTCAGCGACGCACTCGAGCAACTTGAGCCGACGCCCGTCGTTTCCGCGTTCGAACTCGGCGAACGAGGACAGTGGGAAGTCGAAGCGTTCTTTACCGAGCAACCAAGCGAAGACGATCTGCTGAAGCGCTTCGGCGTGCCCCTGCGCGTGATCGCCATCGAAGATGAAAACTGGGTCGCCCGCGCG
>JANNEL010000389.1:0-14621 GCA_031378595.1 Alphaproteobacteria bacterium | reverse complement strand
ATGAAAATCGCGACGTTCAACGTCAATAACGTCAACTCACGGTTGGCCAATCTGCTCGATTGGCTCAAGCGAGCCCGGCCGGACATCGTTTCGCTGCAGGAGTTGAAGGCGGCCGACACGCAGTTTCCAAAACGCGAGATTGAAAAGGCGGGGTACCGGGCTGTTTGGCGCGGCGAGAAAACTTGGAACGGCGTTGCGATCCTCGCGCGCGGGTCCGAGCCCGTGGTCACGCGCACGGTTTTGCCGGGCGACGCAAAGGATGCGCAGAGCCGCTATCTCGAGGCGGCGGTCAACGGCGTGTTGGTTGCCGCGCTCTATGCACCCAATGGCAATCCGCAGCCTGGGCCCAAGTTCACGTACAAGCTTGCGTGGATGGAGCGGCTCATCAAGCATGCGCAGGCCCTCATTGCGGAGGGTGTGCCGGTGGTGCTGGCCGGCGACTTCAACATCGTGCCGACGGACCAGGATATCTATGTGTCGAAGTCGGGCACTTATGCGAAGAACGCGCTGGTGCAGCCGGCGAGCCGGGATCGATTTCGCCGCTTGCTCGCGCAGGGCTGGGTCGACGCGATCCGCAAGCTGCACCCCGACGAGCCGATGTATACGTTTTGGGATTATCTTCGGAACGCGTGGGCGCGCGACTCGGGTTTGCGCATCGACCATTTCCTGTTGAGCCCGACGGTTGCCGGTCGTTTGGTTGCGGCGGGTGTCGATCGCGACGAGCGCGCCAAGGCGCGCGCGAGCGACCATGCACCAGCTTGGATCGAACTTCAGAGTGAGGGAAAGATGCCGCGACGAGCGAAGCCGCCAGCCAAGACCGCAGCCGTGAAGCCTGTCGCAAAGGCGCCTGCGAAGGCTGCGACGAAGCGTGCAACAAGCGCACCGCCGAAGGCGAAGAAACTTGTGGAACGGCCGCTTCTCGTGATCGACGGCGACAACTTTGCTCATCGTTCTTATCACGCGCTGCCCAGTTCGATCATGCGCGCCGGCAAGAAGCCCGGCGGCGCGATCGTCGGCTTTGCGAATTTTCTGTTGCGCATCTATGCGGCGGAGCAGCCTCGTGCGGTGTTGGTAGGTTGGGATACGCTCGACGCCTCCACGTTTCGTCACGACGCCTATCCCGCATATCAAAGCGGGCGCGAGTTCGACGACGCGCTGCTTGACCAGTTGGCGTTGCTGCCGGAGGTCGTGGCGGCGTGCGGCTTCGCCAACGCCCGGGGCGCGGGCTTCGAGGCGGATGACTTTCTCGCCTCCGCGGTCGCTGCGGAGGAAAAGCGCGGCGGCGAGGTGCTGATTGCGAGCGGCGATCGCGACATGTTTCAGCTTGCTTCCGCTCACACCACGATCCTTTATCCGAAACCCGGTGGCGTGACGGAGCGGATGACACCGGCCGCGGTACGCGAGCGCTACGGCGTCGAGCCGGCGCAAGTGCCCGACTTCATCGCACTGCGCGGCGACCCATCGGACAAGCTGCCCGGTGCACGCGGCGTGGGCGAGAAGGGTGCGGCGAACCTGATACAACAATTCGGGAGCCTTGAGGCTTTGCTGAAGGCGGGCCGTTTCCCCGAGCAGGCCGATGATCTGCGTCTCTTCAAGAAAATCGCCACCATGAACCGCAAAGCGCCGCTGCCGCGACTTGCCGATCAGACACCGACTTGGGGCACGGCTGCGGCGCTGATGCGCAAGTGGGAACTGAACAATGTTGCCAAGCGGATGGAAGAGCTTGCGCGACCAGGGATTGAGCGCACCGCACCGAAAGTGGCATCACTCTAAGCGCCACAGCACTTTCGCCGTGGTGGACCGGACGACAGGGATTCGCATGACCTCATCCATTGCTAAGGCTACCGTCATAGGCTCACCGGTGTCGCCGTTCGTGCGCAAGGTGCTTGTCGTTTGTGCGATTAAGGGCATCGAGGTTGAGATTGATCCGATCGTCGCGTTCTATGCCAACGAGACGTTCGAAGAGATTTCGCCCGTGCGCCGCATTCCGGTCTATCGCGACGAGCGCGTAACGCTGTGCGATTCCAGCGTGATCTGTCAGTACCTTGAGGATCGCTATCCGAGCCCAAGTGTCTATCCGCCCGATATCGCCCAACGGGCGGAGGCGCGATGGCTAGAAGAATATGCCGACACGCGCATGAGCGACGTTTGCCTCTGGCGTATCTTCAACGCGGCGGTCATCGGGCCCGCGATTTGGGGACGGCCGCGCGACAAGGAGGCAATCGCGAAGGTCTTGGCGACGGAATACCCCGCCATCATGAATTATCTGGAATCCAAACTGCCGCCCGCGGGGAACTTCTTCGGTGCGCTCTCGATCGCCGACATCGCGATCGAGGCTATCTTTCCGAATTTGGGTTGGGCGCGGGTCGAGCCGGATGCTGCGCGCTGGCCGAGAGTCTCCGCCTGGGTGGCGCGGTTGCGCGCGCAGGAGCCGTTCGTCTCGCTTGAACGCGTAGGCGCGGCGCTGATGCGCGTTGCGCCCGGCGAGCAGCGCACGGTGCTCAGCGATCTTGGCTTCAAGCTAACCGCCGAGACTTATGCGACACCGACCGCGCGGCCCGGACCAATGACGATACTCGCCTAGATGGGGCTGTTCGATCATTTTCGAGCGATGATGAGCGGACCCTTCGCGCCGCAGGGTGCGGGCGAGATCGCTGTACTTCTTGAAGGGCACGCGGGTCGGGCTTGCGTGGAGCGGGGTTTCGGCAATGCCGAGATCTATTGCGGCGGTAACGTGGTGACGCTGCTCCTCACGGAGCGCGACGCTTGGGAAGCGGTGATTGTCGGACCCAATGCCTATCGCTTTTATCCCGGATTTCTCAGCGCCGACGGCGAGTCGATTACGTGGCCGAATATTTGGATCGCCGACGACTACGACCTCGACAAGTTTACCGCTGCACTGGAGGATGCATTCGAGCAGGCGGCGCGACCCGACAACTAGACTCATCGAATTTCAGAAAGGACGCTCGACATGACACAGGCAAACCAGCGCCAAGGGTTTCGCCTGCCATCCGCGGCTGGCGATCGTCACGAGCGCCTCCTCCGGCATCGGCAGAGCCTCCGCGCGGCGGCTCGGCGCGGACGGGCACGGTCTTGTCGTCCTTGGCCGGCGCCGGGACGTGCTCGAGGAACTCGTTGACGAACTTGCAAACGTGAGCGTGCGCCCGGTCGTCGCCGACCTCGGCGGACGATGTGGTGACCGCGAGCCTGCGCGGCTTGGCGTTGGGCGAGGTCGTTTGCGCTCCAGGCGTCGAACGAACTGAACTGCTCGACGCGGTGTCTCAAGCCAGTCTAGCTGCGTTCGCAGCTCAGTCGCCCGCGCTGGCCCAGCGTTACCGCAAGGACTGACGGCATGGCCGGTCGAGCTACCAATTCAGATCGGTCATCAGGGCGGCATAGGTTTCGACGCCGTCCCACAGGTTTTGCAAGCGTGCGTTTTCGTTCGCGGCGTGCTGGTTGTTGTCGTGATTGACGATCGGCAAGCCGACGACGGGCTTATGGAACACATCATCGAACAAGTAGATCGGCACGCTGCCGCCCATCATCGGAAGCACTGCGACCGGTTCGCCCGCGGCGCGGCTTGCGGCCGCTATCACGGCTCTGCCTTCGGGGCTCGACATATTGCTCCGTAGCGCTGGGTAGCCTTCACCCCAGTCGAGCCGGACGATGCGTGCGTGGGCCGCGCGGATGGCCGCGTCGGGCGCCTCGGTCACGATGGTCCAGCCCCTCCTCTTCAAATGTGCCTCGACGGCGCGACGTACGCCGTTCGGTGCTTGGTTGGGTACGATACGAAAATCGACCGAGACCTTCGCGTCGACCGGAATGGAATTTGTCGCCGTGTCGCCGACGTGACCGGCACTGAGGCCACGGATGTTGATCGCGGGCCGCATGATACTGGCGGTCAATCCTTCGCTGGTCTCTCCGGATGCGATGCCGAAGCTGCGCTTTAGGTCCCTCTCGACCGGCGGCAGGCGCTTGATCGCGATGCGCTCGGCACGACTTAGGGGACGCACGTCCTTGGCAAAGCCCGGAATGCGGATGCGGCCGTCCGGGTCGCGCAGGTCTGCAATCAAGCGAGCGGTCATCGCGGCCGGGTTCGGCACCCAGTTGCCGTAGTGACCATCGTGCAGCGCGCGCGTTGGGCCATAGATCGTCGCTTCAAGGTCAAAGACACCGCGGGCGCCGAAATAGATCATGCGCCGGCGCGATTGATGCACCGGCCCGTCGCCGATGAGCCAAAGGTCGGCGGCTAGCAACTCTCGGTTCTCGCGCAAGATCCGGCCCAGATGCGGCGAGCCGCGCTCTTCTTCGCCTTCCCAGAAGACCTTGATGTTGACGGAGGGTTTGTGCTTGGCGGCTTTCATCGCGTCAAAGGCGGCCAGAAACGCGATGATCGAAGACTTGTCGTCGCTGACGGCGCGTCCGAACAGCCGCCACTCCGGATTGAGCGGCGACTTCGCGCCACGCCAGTCGACGTCGGAGGCATCGGCGCCTGCGCCGGTGCGCATAACGGGCTCGAAAGGATCGGAGCGCCACTCGGACGGTGTGACCGGCTGTCCGTCATAGTGCGCGTAGTAGACGACGGTTCGGTGGGCGCCCGGCGTGTTGAAGGTACCGAAAACGACGCTCGGCGTTTCCGGGCCAGCCGACAGCTGGCGCGTTTCGAAGCCGCGTTGCTTCAGTTCAGCTTCCAGGTGATCTGCCGTGGCGGCCAGACCCGCAGGATCGGCGGCCACACTGTGTAACCTCACGAGATCGGCCAAGTCGGCGACGATCCGGGTTTCATTGGCGAGGCGCCATGCTTTTGCCTCGTTACCTTGGGTGTCGGCGCGCGCGCCCGTCGCCGATGCGAGAAGCAAGCAGATGCCAAATAGTCTCCACATGAATGCTGACTCGCTTCCTAACGGTTGATCCGTCACGACTGCAACAACGGCGGCAATCGCTTCGCGGCCCAACTCGTTGCCTTGTCATAAGCGTAGGCGAGTTGCAGACAGGCAACTTCACCGTGGATCGGAGCGACGAGTTGCAGCCCCATCGGCAACCCCTCGCGGTTGAAGCCGGCAGGGACCGCGGCGACGGGGCATGCGCTCATCGTGACCATGATCGCGACCTTCATCCACGCGTGGTAGGTTTCCATCGTGTGGCCTGCGATTTCTTTCGGCCAGTCCAGATTGACGTCGAAGGGAAATACCTGCGCGGTCGGTAGGACGAAGTAGTCGTAGCGCTCGAAGAAAGCGCGGACGGCCTCATACCAATGCGTGCGCAACATGGAAGCTGCACTGAGGTCGTACGCGGACAGTTTGGCGCCGCTTTCGATTTCGAAGATGGCTTCGGGCTTCAGAAAAGCGCGGCGCTTTGGATCTTCGTACAGCGTCAGGATGCCCGAGCCGCCGTGCCACGCGCGCAGCGTGAGGAACGCGCGCCAGACCTTTTCGAGCGGGTAGTCGGGGAACGCTTCTTCGACGATGCAGCCCATGTCCTCGAATGTCTTGAGAGCCGTGCGGCAGAGTTCCAACACGCCGGGCTCGAATGGGAGTTGGCCGCCGAAGTCGCCACACCAAGCGATGCGCTTTCCCTTCATGTCCGCATTGAGGGCGGCCGGCGTTAGATCGAGTTTGCCGTCGAGCGAGGCCGGTGCGCGTGGATCGAAGCCCGCTTGAACGGCGAGCAGCAGCGCGAGGTCGGGAACGTTGCGGGCCATCGGACCCAAGACCGACATCCCCGGCATCCAAACGTCGCGCGGCGTCGTGGGTACGCGGCCGATCGACGGCCGCAGCGCGAAGATGTTGTTCCACCCTGCGGGATTGCGCAGGCTGCCGCCATAGTCGCTGCCGTCGGCGAGCGGCAGCATTCGCAGCGCCACCGCGACGGCCGCGCCGCCGCTGCTGCCACCGGCGCTGACGCGCTGGTCGTAGGCGTTCAGCGTGCGGCCGTGGACGGGATTGTAGGTGTGCGAGCCCAAGCCGAACTCGGGCGTGTTTGTGCGGCCGATGAAGATCGCGCCAGCGTTGCGCATACGCTCCACCATGATGCTGTCGGCTGGCGGCATGAAATCCTTGAGCAAGGGCGAGCCCATCGTCATGCGCATGCCCTTCACGGGCTCGAGGTTTTTGATCGCCTGCGGAAAGCCATGCAGCGCGCCCCGGTGGTGGCCTTGGGCAAGGTCGGCGTCGCGGGCGCGGGCCTCGGCCATCAGTTCGTCGCCGTCGCGCAGCTCGATGATCGCGTTCACCTGCGGGTTCAGACGCGCGACCTGCGCGAGCGTTGCCTGCATGAGCTCGGCGCAGGAGACGCGCTTCATGCGGATCGCTGTGCTGAGCGCGGTTGCGTCCGTCATCAGGAGGTCGGTCATAGGCTCCACGCCTACACCGCGCGCCCGATAAATCCAAGGCGCCTGTCCTCCGTTCGACACCCACGCTCAAAGCGCTAAATGCCTTTGATGGCTGAGACGTTTTTTGTGACCGGAGGGACGGGCTACGTCGCCGCATGGTGCATCGTCGATCTCTTGAAACGTGGCTATGTGGTGCGCGTGACGGTGCGCGATTTGAAGCGCGAAGGTGCGGTGCGCGCCGCCGTCACGAAGGGCTGCGTCGAGCCGGGCGACAAGAAGGCCACTCGCCTCATCGGCTACCAGCCTCGTTCCGCTGCCCGAGACGGCGGTGGCATGCGCCGAGAGCTTGTTCGCGACGGGAGCATTGAAAGCCTGACGGCTGGCATCAGCCACCCGGAGCCGCGCAGTCTCCTCATGGCAAGGCTTGGGGGACACCCGCGCCGCTGCACAGCGAAGGATGGTGACCCCGGGAGGAATCGAACCTCCGACCCACTGCTTAGAAGGCAGTTGCTCTAATCCGCTGAGCTACGGGGCCCTTTGGTGCGCGGGACGCATCAATGCGTCCACTGGCCCTTGCGAGTATACTTGAAATTGTCGGCGTAGGCGCGGACCAACCGTCTCGGCTCTTTCGGGTCGAAAACTTGGTGGGCGATCCGGTAGCGGTCGGCATAGGCGACCGCTTCGTCGCGGGTCTCGAACGTTAGCCGGACCTGGCCCTTCATGTCGCCGGAACCTGTCCAGCCCATGAGCGGATCGATGCGTCTGGCTTCCTCGGGTTCGAATTCGAGGATCCATTCCTTGGTGTTGGCCTGTCCCGACTGCATGGCGTTGCGGGCGGGTCTGTAGATGCGTGCGAGCATACGGACGCCTTAGCGCTTCACCCGGTCACAGATCAAGGCGTCACAAGTTCTCTTTCAGCCAACGGACCTGGCCCGCCAGGAATTGGCTATGCCAGGGCTCGTTCGCGTAAGGGTCAAAATGGCCGCAATCATAGACTTCGAGCGTCTTCGGCTCGCCCGCCCGGTGAAAGGCCTGGCGGGCCAGGTTGATGGGGATGAGGCTGTCGTTCGTCGCGACTTGCATCAGCAGCGGGCGCGGGGCGATGAGTTCGATAAGCGCGTCCGGCACGTACTCGGCCGCGCGTGCGACGGATTCGAGGCTGATGCTGTTCAGCCAGTCCGGCGCAATTTTTGCAGAGCTGGTGAACCACTCATAGGCGTCGGCGGTGGCCAAAAATGCCGGTTCGCCGCCTTTGGCCACAACCGGAATGGCGGCGCCATGCCCGCCTGCGCTGCGCGCGGCCTGATCGTCCGCGAGCGTGCCTAGTAGCCCGTTGAATACAGGACGCGAGATGAGCGCGATCAGCGAGTGCGGAATGTTGATGCCGGGCACTTGGACCACGACCGCCTTCACGCGCGGGTCGAGGGCGCCGACAAAGAGCGCATGTCCGCCTGAGTATGAGGTGCCCCAGAGCGCGATGCGCTTTTCGTCGACCTCGGGGTATTGGGCGACTTGGGTCAGGGCGGCGCGGATGTCTTCGTGCTGAAGATGCGGGATAACGCGGCCGCGGGGTTCGCCGCCGCTTGCACCTAAGAAGCGGTAGTCGAACACAAGGACCGAGAAGCCCTCAGCGGCAAAACGTTCCGCGTAGGACGCCAGATGTTGTTCTTTGACTGCGGTGACACCGTGGGACATGACGACGGTTGGACGTTCGCCCCTACCTTCGCCTGGATAGAACCAGCCGCGGCAAGTCAAACCGGCACTCTGGAAACTGATGTCTTTGCGCATGCTCCAACGTTCCATGGATGCTGGATTGGATACGAATAAGATTCACTGGTGGTTCGCCAGTTGAAGGAGCTGCGTTGCGCGAGTCAGCCCTCGGTCCGCGCATGTGTGACCGGCGTCACAAATACATCCACAGCACAAGGTTGGCAGCCGTGATTGGCTTACTCGCTGCGCGCGAGGCGCAACTTTGTCTAGCCCGGTCGTTTCACCGTGAGAGCTATGACGAACTCAATGGAGTGCAATGGATAAGGCGAAGATGCGTGGGGTGTTTTGGCGCCGAACTGCGGTACCGATGACTGGGCCTTTTTGGGGATCACAGGGTGGAATCCCTTGCGGCCGGGCTGTCGATGCAGCCTCAACGAAGGCATTGAAGGAATTGGTCGGGGCGGCGTGATTTGAACACGCGACCCTCTGGTCCCAAACCAGATGCGCTACCAGACTGCGCTACGCCCCGACATGAAGGGTCGGTGAAATAGGGCTTCGGAGGGTTTGCCGCAAGGAACTTCGCGGGGGACGCCTATTTCTTGGCCTGGCCGGGCTTCATCTTCATCAGTTTGAACACGCCTTCTGCCGTTAACACCCTGCGGCCGCCGACGCTGAGTTCGGCCCGGGCGAAGGCGAGCGTGCGGGTTGCGCGGGTCACGTGAGCCGTGCCCTCGACCCATTCTCCGGGGCGGACCATGTCGAGGAAGTCGACATTTAGGCGCAGCGTGACAGATGGCGCTTTCGTCTCGCGCCAGACTGCAGCGCCCAGCACACCGTCCGTGAATGCGCTAAGCCAGCCGCCGTGCGCGATGCCGTGTCCGTTGCAGTGATGGGTTAGTACGCGGAAGCCTTGCCGAAAAATGCCGGCTTCGGCCTTGTGATAGACGGGTCCGTTGTGGGTCGTGAAAGGACCGCGGCCTTCGCTCAAAACGAAGCCTTCCGGCGGGCCTGCGTCTTGTTTCATTGGACGGGGTCGAAGATCGCGTGGCGGACCTTATCGCCTGCCTTGATGCCGAGCTTCGCACTCAAGCCGCCATTGATTTCAAGAACACCACGCGCCTGACCGGCCGATGGAAGGCGCTCGAGGCTAAACGGCGTCGTGTTTTCCGCGATGTTGAGGATGCGGCCTTGGGCATCGACGAAGATAATGTCGAGCGGGATGTACGTGTTTTTCATCCAGAAAGAAATGTTCTGCGGCGGGTCGTAGTCGAACAGCATGCCGCGATCGGTTTTCATGCTGTTGCGGAACATCAGACCGCGATTGCGGTCTTTTTCCTTGCGCACCACTTCGACGGAAAATACTTGCTCGCCCTTGGCACTTTCGATGGTCAACGGTTCGAGCTTGGCGGTCGGCGCCGACGTTACGACGGCGGGTGCGGCCACGAGCAGAAGGGAGAGATAGATCAGAGCATACATGCGGCGCAGAGTAGGCTTTGCCGGCGGGCGGCGGCAAGGCTGGCCAAAAAACAGAAGGGGCGCCGTTCGGCGCCCCTTGATCCTTCGTCTTGGCCGATGCGGTTACGGCCGCGCCTCGAACTCGGCTGGCGCCATCATCCGGATCGGCCTCGGCGCGGCCATCACCTCGGGCAACAGGTTCACGTCTGTCGCGGACAGTCCGCGCTCAGTCGTCATCACGCGAACAAGCACCCGCTGGTTCTGGCGCAGTTCGCGAATCCCGCAACGGCGCAGCAGGTCCATATGGACGAAAATGTCGTCTCCGCCTGCGATGGCTACAACGAAGCCGAAACCCTTCGGCCGCGAGAACCATTTGCAGATCGCTTCAATCACCGGGCCGGTAGCCTCCGGCAGGACGATGTCGCGGCGTTGCTGCTTGGCCTCGCCGTTCCCGTTTCCAGCGCCATTCTTACCGCCGGTTTCTAGGGTACCCTTCGATGCCGTCCGCTCGTCCATACTGTGGACTTTGCGAGCCTGCAGACCCTTTACCTTTTGAATGACATCGATTTCGACGGTGGTGCCTTCCAATACAGCGTGGCAGCCGTAAGCTTCGATGACAGACTTGTGGAGCAGGATGTCCCCTTCGACGTCTTCGGAGACGACGAATCCATACCCCTTTTCATGATTGAACCACTTAACGGTGCCCGTAACTCGGATCGCCCCACTGTCCGGCGACGGTGCGATTGATACTGGTTTGTCCACTGAACCGCTCCCTTGCCTTTTTTCGCTTGTCCACGCCTGCACAAGACGTGCGCTGAAAAGGACACTATCCTTTTTTTTGTTCCTGTAAAAGCCGACAGGCGAATCAATTTCGCGTTTTAATCCTGGGAGGCGATTTTAAGTGTGGATGACAAGTTGTTGTTGCGGGTGCTGAGCGACATCACACAACTTGTCAGCGGGAGTCTGCCGCAATTTCGCCATCTCCGTTGACGGCAACGATCATTGAACGAAGAGATAGCACCAATGGCGGAGCGATACCACGCATGGACATGACGGGCGAATACAAAATTGCTGCACCGCGCGCGCGTGTGTGGGCGGCGCTCAATGACCCTGAGGTCCTGCGTCAAGCGATCCCCGGGTGCGAAGACGTTAAGAAATTATCGGACACTGAACTTGAAGCTTCCGCACGTGCGAAGATCGGTCCGGTCAGCGCGCGCTTCACGGGGAAGGTCACGCTCTCCGATCTCAAGCCGCCGGAGAGTTACACGTTAACAGGTGAAGGCTCAGGTGGCGCCGCAGGCTTTGCGAAGGGGGAGGCGAAGGTCTCGCTCACCGAAGACGGCGAGGCGACGATCCTGCGCTATGCGGTTAAAGCGATCATCGGAGGCAAGCTGGCGCAGCTCGGTCAGCGTCTGGTCGATGGCGCCGCGAAGAAAATGGCGGACGAGTTCTTCGAGAAGTTCTCGGACCTCGCCGGCGGTCGGATCGAGATGCCCGTGCCGGCTTCCACCGTAACGGCGCGCGCACCGGGGACACCGAGAGTCCCCGGTAGCTTCGGCGCGAAGCTCACAGAGCCGCCCTCCTGGCTGCCGATCGCGATCATTGTCGTCGCGATTGTCGTGGTTTTGGTTGTGACTCTGCGCTAGCCGACGCTGTTGACCCTGACTGCTGGGCACGAATACGCTTCGGCCGAACTTAACCTGCGGGACGATGCTGCCCTTGGCCGATACGAGCGCGCCCGCGCCCAGACCGTACCCATAAGGAGACGCCGCATGCCCTCCGTTACCATGACCGTGAACGGCCAAGCCGTCAGCGGTGAGGTGGAAACACGCACCCTGCTCGTCCAATTCTTGCGCGAAAACTTGCGGCTGACCGGCACGCATGTTGGCTGCGATACCAGCCAATGCGGCGCATGCGTCGTGCACGTGAACGGCAAGGCGGTGAAGTCATGCACGATGCTGACCGTTCAGGCGGAAGGCGCGCAGGTGACCACGATCGAGGGGTTGGCAAAGGACGGCAAGCTGCATCCGGTACAGGCGGCCTTTAAAGAGCACCACGGTCTGCAATGCGGGTTTTGCACGCCGGGGATGATCATGACGGCGGTCGATATGATCCGGCGCATCCCAAACCTGGACGAGAAGACGATCCGGTCGGAGCTTGAGGGCAATCTGTGCCGCTGTACCGGGTACCAGAACATCGTCAAGGCGATCGACGCCGCCTCGAAGGAAATGAAGGGGGCGCACGCATGACGGCACCCATCATCGGTTCTGCCGTCCGGCGCAAGGAAGACTACCGGTTCATCACCGGTCAGGGACGCTATACGGACGACATCAACAGGTACGGCCAGACGCACGCCTATTTTGTGCGTAGCCCGCATGCGCACGCAAAGCTCCGCGGCATCGATACGAGTGCGGCGCGTGCGGCGAAAGGCGTCGTTGGGGTTCTGACCGGTGCGGACCTTGCGGCCGACAAGCTCGGCGGGCTGATCTGCGGGTGGATGATTACGTCGAAGGACGGAACGCCGATGAAGGCGGGGGCGCACCCTGCCCTCGCGCTGGATACCGTGCGTTATGTCGGCGACCACATCGCCATCGTCATTGCAGAGACTTACGCGCAGGCAAAGGACGCGGCTGAGCTCGTTAAGATCGAGTATGAAGAACTGCCGGTGGTCGTCGATCCCTCGCACGCGCAAGCGGCCGCGACGCAGATCCATGCCGAAGCGCCGCGTAACACGATCTATCAGTGGGAGATCGGCAACAAACCCGAGACAGAGGCTGCGTTCGCGAAGGCCGCGCAGATCGTTAAGCTCGACCTCACGAACAACCGGCTGATCCCGAACGCGATGGAGCCGCGCGCTTGTGTCGGCGAGTATGACGACGCGACCGGCGGCTACACCTTATATGTGACGAGCCAGAACCCGCATGTCGCCCGCCTGGTGATGTCGGCCTTCATCGGTATTGCGCCGGAGCACAAGCTGCGCGTGGTCGCACCGGATGTCGGCGGCGGGTTCGGGTCGAAGATCTTCATCTATGCCGAGGAGGTCGTTTGCACCTGGGCTTCGAAGAAGGTGCGCCGGCCGATCAAGTGGACGGCCGAGCGGTCTGAGTCGTTCCTGTCGGATGCGCATGGGCGGGATCACGTGACGCATGCCGAGCTGGCGCTCGACGCCGACGCGAAGATGCTGGGCTTGCGCGTCAAGACGATCGCGAACCTCGGCGCCTATATGTCGACGTTCTCGTCGAGCGTGCCGACCTATCTCTATGGCACGCTGCTCTCCGGCCAGTACGATTTGCCCGCGATCTACGCGGAGGTGGATGCGGTTTATACGAACACCGCCCCCGTGGATGCCTATCGCGGCGCCGGCCGGCCGGAGGCGACCTATGTCATTGAGCGGATCGTCGAAGAAGCGGCGCGCCAGTTGAAGCTCGATCCGGTCGCGTTCCGCCGCAAGAATTTCGTGCGCACATTTCCGCACCAAACGCCGGTGATTATGAATTACGACGCGGGCGACTATGACGCTTCGCTGGACGCGGCGCTGAAGCTCGCCGACTACCCGGGCTTCGCCGCGCGCAAGGCCGAGGCGAAGGCGCGCGGCAAACTGCGCGGCATCGGCCTTTCGACCTATATCGAAGCATGCGGCTTGGCACCCTCAGCTGCGGTGGGGTCGCTCGGTGCGGGTGTGGGCCTTTGGGAATCCGCCGAGGTGCGGGTGACACCCACGGGTGGCGTCGAGGTCTTTACGGGCGCGCACAGTCATGGCCAGGGGCACGAGACGACGTTCGCGCAGGTGGTCGCTGGCCGTCTCGGCATCCCGATGGAAAACGTCGAGATCATCCACGGCGACACGAACTCCGTGCAATTTGGCATGGGGACATATGGCTCGCGAGCGGCGGTGGGTTTGACCGCCGTCAGCCGCGCGCTTGATAAGATAGAGGCGAAGGCGAAGAAGATCGCGGCCCACGTGCTTGAAGCTTCTGCCGCCGACATCGTGTTCGAGAATGGCGAGTTCAAGGTCGCGGGCACGGACCGCAAGCTCGCGTTCCATGAGGTCGCGCTCAATGCTTATGTCGCGCACAAATTCCCCACTTCGGAGATCGAGCCGGGGTTGAAGGAAAGCGTGTTCCACGACCCGACGAACTTCACGTTCCCGGCAGGGACGCACATCTGCGAAGTCGAGATCGATCCCGATACGGGCGTGACGGTGGTCGTGAACTTCACGGCGGTCGACGACTTCGGCAACGTGATCAATCCGATGATCGTGGAAGGTCAGGTTCAAGGCGGCATCGCCCAAGGTCTCGGCCAAGCGCTGCTCGAACACGGCGTCTACGACAAAGAGTCGGGGCAGCTGATCACCGGCTCGTACATGGACTACGCGATGCCGCGCGCCGACGACCTGCCCAGTTACAAGCTTGGCTTCACAGTTACGCCGTGTCCGTCGAATCCGCTCGGTATGAAGGGCTGCGGCGAGGCCGGTGCCATCGCTTCGCCGGCCGCCGTCATGAATGCCGTGACCGACGCGCTCGGCCTCAAGGAATTTGATATGCCCGCTACACCGTCGCGCGTGTGGGCAGCAATCCACCGCACCCGCGCAGCTGCAGAATAAGGACAAGAGCCATGTACCAATTCCAATATTTCCGTCCGAAGTCGCTCGACGAAGCACGCAAGCTTTATGAGAACAACGGCGACGCCAAGTTCCTTGCCGGCGGCCAAACGTTGATCCCGACGTTGAAGCAACGGCTCGCCCAGCCCACCGCGCTGATCGATCTCGGTGGGATCGCAATGAGCGGGATCAAAGTCGCGGGCGGTGTCGTCACGATCGGCGCGGGGACGAAGCATCACGACGTTGCGACGGCCGCTGAAGTGAAAGGCGCGATCCCGGCGCTCGCCTCCCTTGCCGGACACATCGGCGACCCGGCGGTGCGCCATATGGGCACGCTCGGCGGGTCGATCGCGAATAACGATCCGGCGGCGGACTATCCCGCGGCGGCGTTGGCCCTTGGCGCCACGATCAAGACGACCTCACGCTCGATCAACGCCGACGACTTCTTCACTGGCATGTTCGAAACGGCACTTGAAGAAGGCGAGATCGTCACCGAGGTTGCGTTCCCGGTGCCGGAGAAGTTCC
>JANNEL010000383.1:0-3727 GCA_031378595.1 Alphaproteobacteria bacterium | reverse complement strand
GGGCGGCTGCGGCGCGGCGGTTCCATGCGCCACCGCAAGGGCTGGCAGACAAATCACGAACAGTGCGCCAACAACAATCTTCATGGGGTCTAGCTCCTCGTTCCGTCATAGGTTAGTATACTCCTATGGGGTATCAGAGGTACACCATTGACAGTCGCTTGCCGCACGCGAGTTTTTCGCGCGGTGGCAAGCCGTGGTTGTCGCGAACGCCATTGATCTACGTGCTGCTGATTTCTTTTGTCTTCTCGACGCTGGTAAGCACCGCGTCGCGCAGCGTGGCTGCGGAGGCAAATGACACGACCTCGCTTCACACGATGGGTCCGGACGATATGGCCGGCCTGCACGACATGACCGGGCACGACACGGCTGGTTCGCACGACATGACGCGGCAAGAACCCTGTGACCATGGTCAAGACTGCAAGTGCGACGACCGGCTCATGTCGCATTGCTGTGCGCATGTTGCCCCGGTTGCGGCAATTTTGACGACGTTGGCGGATTCGCCGCGGCTGCACCCCGAGCGCTGCTCTGACGTTCGCACTGCGTATTCGCACTCCGAAGACATCAATCCACCGACCCCACCTCCTCGAAGCGTCCCTTAGCCGATCAGTTCTGGTCGCCTCGCGCGTTGCGGGCAGTGTCGGAATACGTTGGCTCGCAGGAACGTTGACGCGTTCAGCGCCACTTCGCTCCGGGCAAACGCCGAAACTCAGACGGAACGATCGGGCCGCGTCGCAGAACCCCTCTGCCACCGTTGCGCCTGTCGCGCGTTATCACCGGGGCCGCGGAGCCATCCGCGTCTTGCAACCTAATCCGGAGTAGAAAGCCGATGCCTAAGTCTCTGTCGTTCCTCATTGTAGCTGTGGGGCTTCTGTTTGCCGCGCCGGCACAGGCCCACTCTAATCTCGCAAGTTCGATTCCCGCCGACGGATCGACGGTGAGCGAACCGAAAACCCTGACGATGACGTTCACGCGTGACCTTCGGCTGGTCACGGTCAGGCTGACGTCGGACGACTTCGATGAAGCGCTGACTGTCGATCGCGCGGCGCCGTCTGGCCGAACCTTCTCGGTGCCGCTGCCGGCGGTCGTGCCGGGAACTTACAAAGTCAAATGGAGGGCGGCGGCAACGGCGGACGGTCACATCATGACCGGCACGTTTTCCTTCACCGTTGCTCCGAGCGGCACCGGAAAACCTTGATGCTCGACTGGGACGCCGCTGCTGTCGTCGTTAAGGCGCTTTTGTATGCGACCTGCCTGACAGCAGGCGGCGGCGTTCTCTTCATGGCGATTTTCGGGGCAAAGTTGACCGGCACTGAACGGCTGCACATCGTTCGGTTCACCCGCACCATGGCGGTTGCCGCGCTCGTTGTGACCTTCGCACGCGTGATGATTTTGAGCGGCTTACTCGGCGGCGACCTCGCCAGCCTGTGGGATTGGTCGCTCATCCGAATTGTGATCGAGGGCAGTGAAGGACAGGCGACGGCCGTTCGCGCAGCCGGCCTGATTGGCATCGCGGCGTTCTCATTCGGAACGGGCGCGACGCAAGCCATTGCAATGCTCGGGGCCCTTTTGGCGGTGGGTTCGTTCGCGCTCACAGGTCACACCGGCTCTGTCGGACCGGGGAATGTGCCCCGGCTCGTTCTGGCCGTGCATTTGCTCGCAGTGTCCTATTGGATCGGCGCGTTGTTCCCACTGTTCAGGCTCACCTCGAGCCCGGAGCTCCCGCGTGTCGGCGCAATTTTACGGCGCTTTGGCGACATCGCCGCCTTCGTTGTTCCCGGACTGATTGCGGCCGGATTGATCTTGCTGTGGCTGCTTCTCGGGACCGTCGAAGCCGTTTTCGCCTCGGCGTACGGCCGGCTCGTGCTCCTGAAATTGGCCATCGTTGCGGGGCTCTTGACACTTGCCACCGTCAACAAGCTTCGCCTCACGCCGGGGGTTGAGGCCGGGGACCCAGTCGCGGTCAAAAGCCTGCGGTGGTCGATTGCGGGCGAGATGGCATTGGCCGCCGCCATCCTCGTCGTCACGGCCACGTTCACGACGGTCGTTGGGCCGCCGGAGCTGGAGTAACGATATGTTGACCATGCCGGATCAACGATCCATTTTTGTCGTTTACCCCCAAGGGGTATGCGCGTGTTCACAGGAGACCAGCACGTGATCCAACTCTATGGGGCGCTCGCCCTCGCCTTGGCAGCGAATGGGACCGTGCTCGCGCAAAGCGGGCATCAGCCGGACGCACAGCCCCCGGGACACGCGGCGCCGCCCGCGCCCAAAACGCAAACAGCACCGGCGCCGCAAGTGCCTGCTCCAGAAGGCGGCAAGACCGAACCCGACAAGATGCAGGACCAAATGCCGCCTGCGGCTGATCCAAGCGCGGAGCCGCCCGATGCCTCGATGTCGATGATGGACATGACCGGCGTGCTTGGGTCCTATCCGATGACGCGCGACGCCTCAGGCACCAGTTGGCAGCCAGACGTGACCCCGCACGCGATGGGCCACGAGATGCGCGACGGATGGATGGTGATGGGCCACATGATGCTCAACGCCGTGTATGACTGGCAGGACGGCCCGCGCGGCGACGAGAAGGCGTTCGTCTCCGGCATGCTAATGGCATCCGCCCGGCGGGAATTCGACAGCGGCGACGTGTTGAATTTTCGGGCAATGTTCAGCCCGGATCCGTTTATGGGCAAGAGCGGCTATCCGCTGTTGCTTGCGGCCGGTGAAACGGCAAATGGCGTGACGCCGCTGATCGACCGGCAGCATCCGCACGAGTTGGTGATGGAGTTGTCAGCGTCCTACAGTCACGTCCTCGACAGCGACGATAGTGTGTTCGTTTATTTCGGACTTCCGGGCGAGCCAGCGTTCGGCCCTCCGGCTTTCATGCATCGCCTGTCCACGATGGACAGCCCTGAAGCGCCGATCACGCATCATTGGTTCGATTCAAGCCACATCACCTTCGGCGTCATTACCGCCGGATGGGTCCACGACACGTGGAAGTTGGAAGTGTCGCGCTTCAAAGGGCGCGAGCCCGATCAGGACCGTTTCGACATCGAAGCGCCGAAGTTCGACAGCACGTCGGTCCGCGCGAGCTGGAATCCGACCGAGCGTTTGTCGCTGCAGGTCTCATGGGCCGACTTCAACAGCCCCGAGCAATTGGAGCCGGATGTCGATGAGACGCGTGTGTCCGCGAGCGCGATCTATACCGTGCCACTCGCCGATGAAGGTTGGTGGTCCACGACGGTCGCGTGGGGTCTCAAAGACCCAAGCGATGATGAAACGATGCACGCCTTGGCGCTTGAGACCGCCTACGCGCCTAACCGCGACTGGACGTTCTTTGCGCGCGGCGAGATCATCGAGAGCCATGAGCTCGGTGCGGGCACGATCGACACCGTCGGCAAAATCTCGGTCGGCGCCATTCGCGATTTCCACGTAGTGGAGAACGTCAAGATCGGCGTCGGCGCGCTTTACAGCGTCAACTTCGTACCGGACACGCTCGAACCGTCCTACGGCGGCGACCCCGACGGCGCGATGGTGTTTTTGAGGCTCGTCGCCGGAACCTGAGGAGCAAAGTCATGCACAAGAGTCACGGAGGCGAAGGTGCGCACGGCAACATGAACTATCGCCATCTCGCGATTATGATCGTGCTGTCGTTCATCTCGATGTACGTTTTCATGTACGCGATGGTCGATACCTTCGCGAACGTCTTCACGAGTTTCAACCAGGTTTACAT
>JANNEL010000372.1:0-1735 GCA_031378595.1 Alphaproteobacteria bacterium | reverse complement strand
AGGCGGCTGGTGTCGGCGCCGCGGACGATCTTCGCCAGATCGTCGAGACCAGTGGCGTTGAGCGCGAAGCGTTCGACGAAAGCATCGAACGAGCAGCGTTCACCGTTGTGCTCGAACGGTGCGCCGGGAAGGTCGTAGGCGATGGCTTTTTCGCGTTCTGCGGTTGCGAACACTTCTTTCGCAGGCACATAGAGGAACTCGGCCTTCGGGTCGATGAAGCGCAAAATCAACCAGGGACAAGCGATGCGATCAATCTTCGGGCGCTCGCGCGTGACCCACTTCGTGGGACGCCGCGCGCCAAACAGTGTGTCGAGTTCTGAAACGATTTTCGGGGACGTGCTCATTACAAGCTCCTCGTTGCCTCAAACGAGGCAGAGCTTGGATGGATGACCATCTGAGAGCACCGGGAGCCTGCCGCTGTCCCGATGAAGGGAACATAAGTCAGCAATGCAGCCGGTTCAAGTGCCGGTCAGAATCGACTGCCGCGGTTGATTTGGATTTCCTGAGAGGCGGCCATGATCAGTAGCAATCCGACCAGGGCCGCAAAGAAGGTGAAGTAGACGCCCTGGATACCTAGGGCGACGAGCAGGAAGCCGATGGCGACGCCGATGTAGGCGGTGATCAGGCGGGCGCGGCTCGTCGGCATGAAGTTCGAAAGCACGGCTGCCGTAATGTGACCGCCGTCGAGCGGATAACCGGGCAGCAAGTTGAACAAGCCCAGAAAGATGTTCACGTAGGCGAGGTTCCTGACAATCCAGTTCGCGCCTTCGACATTTGCCGCATACCAGAACAGCGCAACGCCGATGAGCAGGTTCACGGCGGGACCTGCGAAAGACACGACCACCTGCTGAAACGGCGTGCGCGGATTGCCGAGTAGTCTGGCGTAGCCGCCGAAGAAGGTCAGCGTCACGTCGAGGGTTTTGATGTTGAACAGCCAGCCGCCGAACGCGTGCCCCATCTCGTGCAGGTAGATGCAGAAGAACAGCAGGACCGAAAACGTTGCCGAGTCGAGCGCGCCTTGGACACCGTTGTCGCGCAGGCCGTCGACGATGTAGAAGGCGGCCAGCAGGAACAGGCTGATGTCGAGCCGGACGATCACGCCGAAGATTTTGCCGAGTGCGACCGGCGTTCCCATGCCCATGCGGTGTCCCCTCAGCCGAACGCGCGGCGGAAAATCGTGTCGACGTGCTTCAGGTGATAGGCGAGATCGAACAGGCCTTCAAGTTCGCGGGGGGGCAAGGCTTTTGTGACCTCCGCGTCCGCTTTCAGGTTATCGAGGAACGAGGCGCCGGTGCGGCCGTGGTGCATGTTCTGCCAGACCGGCATCGCGTTGCGTTGCACCAGACGGTACGCGTCTTCGCGGGCGACACCTTTTTGCGTGAGGGCGAGCATCACGCGCTGCGAATGGATGAGGCCGCCCAGCAGGTCCAGATTGCGCTGCATGCGCTCCGGATAAACGACAAGCTTTTCGATCACGTCGGCGAGGCGGTTGAGGGCGAAGTCGAGCGTGATCGTGGCGTCGGGGCCAATCATGCGTTCGACCGAAGAGTGCGAGATATCGCGCTCGTGCCAGAGCGCGACGTTTTCCATCGCGGGCTGCGCATAGCTGCGCACCATGCGCGCGAGGCCGGTGAGGTTTTCCGTGAGCACCGGGTTGCGCTTGTGCGGCATCGCCGACGAGCCCTTTTGACCTTCGGAGAAATACTCCTCGGCTTCCAAAACCTCGGTGCGCTGC
>JANNEL010000370.1:0-2999 GCA_031378595.1 Alphaproteobacteria bacterium | reverse complement strand
ATTTCGATGCAGGTGCTCGACCGCGGGCGTTTGCACATTTCGGCCGTCTGTGTCGGCGTGTCGGAACGGCTGATCCGCGACGCGGCCAAATATGCGCTGGAGCGCGAGCAGTTCGGGCAGAAGATTGCAGAGTTTCAGCTCATCCAGGCGATGTTGGCGGACTCGAAGACCGAGTCCTATGCGGCGCGGTGCATGGTGCTTGATGCTGCGCGCAAACGCGATGCGGGTGAGAGCGTTACGATGGAAGCGGCTTGTTCGAAGTATTTCGCCAGCGAAATGGTCGGCCGCGTCGCCGATCGCGCGGTGCAGATCCACGGCGGTGCGGGCTATGTCAGCGACTACGGCGTCGAGCGGTTTTACCGCGACGTGCGCATCTTCCGCATTTATGAAGGCACGAGCCAGGTGCAGCAGTTGGTGATCGCGCGCAACCTCCTAAAGTCGATGGGCTAACCTATGACCAAGACAATCCGCATCGGTTGCGCCAGCGGCTTTTGGGGCGACAGTTTCTTCTCGGCGCCGCAGTTGGTGACGAAGGGAAACATCGACTACCTCGTCTTCGACTATTTGGCCGAGATCACGATGTCGATCATGGCGCGCGCGCGCGATAAGGATCCGAACGCGGGCTATGCGCACGATTTCGTCACCGTCACGATGGCCGGGATCGCGCGCGATGTTGCGGCGAAGAAGATTAAGGTTGTCACCAACGCGGGCGGCGTGAATCCGAAGGCTTGCGCAGTGGCGCTGGAAGCATTGCTGGCGAAGCAAGGTGTGGCGTTGAAGGTTGCCTATGTGGATGGCGACGACGTGCTGCCACGGCTTGAGACGTGGAAGGCGCAAGGTGTGAAGGAGATGTTCACCGGTGCGCCGTTGCCGGAGAGGCCCATCAGCATGAACGCCTATCTTGGTGGGTTTCCGATTGCGGCCGCGTTGGCGAAGGGCGCGGACATCGTGATTACTGGGCGTTGCGTGGACTCGGCGGTGACGCTTGGCGCTTGTATTCACGAGTTTGGCTGGGGAGCGAAGGATGTCGATAAGCTCGCGGGCGGAAGTCTTGCCGGGCACATCGTCGAGTGCGGCGCGCAGGCATGCGGCGGCATCTTCACCGATTGGGAACAGGTGCCGGAGTGGGAGAACATCGGCTATGCAATCGCCGAGGTGTCCGCCGACGGTTCGTTCGTGGCGACGAAGCCCGAAGGCACGGGCGGCCTTGTCAGCGTCGGCACGGTCGGCGAACAGATGCTCTACGAGATCGGCGATCCGCAGGCCTACATGCTGCCGGACGTGGTCTGCGATTTTTCTCAGGTGAAGATCGAGCAGGTCGGGAAAGACCGCGTGCGCGTTTCGAACGCGAAAGGCTATGCACCGACTTCGACATACAAATGCTCGACCACTTATGAGGACGGCTATCGCGTCGGCAATCTTGTTGCGATCGGCGGCATCGATGCGGCGGCGAAGGCGCGGCGCACCGGCGAAGCTGTGCTCAAGCGAATGGACGGCATTCTGCGCCAGCGCAATTGGGGTGCGTTCACGGAGACCAGCATCGAAGTTCTGGGAGACGAGGATTCCTACGGTCCGCACAAACATCATGTCGGCGGACGCGAGGCGGTGTTGAAACTCGCGGCGAAGCATGCGCGTCGAGAGCCGCTCGAGATCATGATGCGCGAGCTCACCTCGTCCGGTACGTCTTTCGCGCCAGGCACGTCTGGTTATGCGGGTCTGCGGCCAAAGGTGACACCGGTCGTGCGGCACTTCTCGTGCGCCATTCCTAAGAAGGAAGTGACGGTCACGGTGCATTTTTTGGGCGACAGCTTCACCGTGCCTGTCGACACGTCAGGCGGGTTCGATCCGCAAATGCTCGTGCGACCGGTCGTCGATCCGAAGATTGATGTTGCGGCGGCAAACGTACCGCTGATCAAGATCGCGTTCGCGCGTTCGGGCGACAAGGGCAACAATTCGAACATCGGTGTTATGGCGCGCAAACCGGCTTATGCGCCTTATATCCGCGCAGCGCTCACTGAGGCTGCCGTCGCGAAATGGTTCGTGCACTTGTTCGAAGGCGGCAAGGGCAAGGTCGAACGGTGGGACCTGCCTGGAACGCACGCGCTGAACTTTCTTTTGCATGATGCACTCGGTGGTGGCGGTGTCGCGAGCTTGCGCAACGACCCGCAAGGCAAGGCGTTGGCGCAGATGCTGCTCGAGTTTCCTGTGCCGGTGCCGGAAGCGATCGCGCGCGACGTTGCGTGACGACGCGTTTCGACACGCTGCTGAAGGAGATACGCGCCTGCCGGATTTGTGCGGCACACCTGCCGCATGAGCCGCGTCCTGTGCTGCGCGCGAATCCGTCGGCCAGGATCGTCATTGCGGGGCAGGCACCGGGGACGCGCGTGCACGCGAGCGGCATGCCGTTCACCGATCCATCCGGCGATCGGCTTCGAGATTGGCTGGGCGTGGACAAGGACACGTTCTACGACGACACGCGTATCGCGATCGTGCCGATGGGGTTTTGCTTTCCGGGGCTCGACGCGAAGGGTGGCGACCTGCCGCCGCGCAAGGAGTGCGCGCCGGCTTGGCGGGACAAGGTGTTTGCAGGGCTGAAGAATGTCGAACTTACGCTGCCGGTCGGACTCTACGCGCAGGCATGGCATTTGGGTGACCAGCGCAAGGGCACCCTGACCGACACGGTGAAAGCGTGGCGCTCCTATGGTCCCACGTGCATCCCGCTGCCGCATCCGTCATGGCGGAACAACGCCTGGGTCAAGAAAAATCCGTGGTTCGACGAGGAGCTTCTGCCACACCTCAAGCGGCGGGTTTCGCGTATCTTGCGCGCATGATGCGTGCGTTTGTTCTTGTGCTGGCTGTGTTCTTGACCGGGTGCGTTGCCGAGCGGCTGCCACCGGGGCCGGGGCCAGCGACGCCTGCTTTTGTTGACGAAGGGCATTGGCGCGCTGGCGACGGCTATGTGCTGGGCTTGAGCCATTGGCAGGCGGAAAGCCCGCGCG
>JANNEL010000579.1:0-1645 GCA_031378595.1 Alphaproteobacteria bacterium | reverse complement strand
GTGATCTGCTTGCCGGGTGGCTTGGCGTCGACGCTCAGCATTTTCAGCTTGGCGCGGACTTTGGAGCCCACGGGCACCATGTTCGTGAAGCGGACCTTGTTCGAGCCGTAGTTGATGCCGCGGCTGACGCCGTCGACCTTCATGATCTGCGCGCCGAGCCATGGGATGAGCGAGACCGTGAGATAACCGTGCGCGATCGTGCCTTTGGTCGGCAGCTCGCGTTTGGCGCGTTCGACGTCGAGGTGGATCCACTGATGGTCGCCGGTCGCGTCGGCGAATTTGTTGACGCGGTCTTGGTCGATCGTGACCCATTCCGAGTGGCCGATTTCTTGGCCGGCGAATTGTTCGAGTTCGTCGTACTTGATGACTTTCATGCGTCAACGCTCCTCATGTTGCTTGATCGGTGAGCGCGCGCACGCGCGCGTGGATATCTTCGATGTAGTTGTCCTTGAGGCCTGCGCCTTCGAGGGCGGCTACAGTGCGGAACAAGTAATCGCGGCTGGTGCCGAGGTGGCCTTCGGCCTTGGCGATGCGTTCGGCTTGCACGTCGTGCGGCAGGTCCGGTTGGTAGCGCGGGTGCGACGTGTTCATCACGAAGGTAACGCCGCGCACGCGGCGTGCGCCGAGGTCAATGTCCACCCAGGTCGGGATGTAGGCGCCGGAGAGCATCTCGCGCATCCATAGAATACGGCTTTCGCTTTCGACGTGTTCGGGCGCGATGCGGTGGGCGATGCCGGCGCAGGTGCCACCGGGCACGAGGCACAGCATCAAGCCTGGGTTGTCGGGCATCGCGCGGCCGAACATCAAGCGCATGCAGAACGAGCGCTGCAGGCCTTCGACGTGGGCGGGCAGGCTCTCGTCGACGTGGACCGCCGGGTTCCACATCAGCGAGCCGTAGCCGAAGACCCAAAGCTCGCTCCCCGGTACGTGGCTCGCCATGACTTCCGCGCGCGACTTTTCGCGTTCTTCTTCGGACAGGAATTTTGCGTCGCCGAAGTGGGCGGCGAGTTGTGCGTAGGCGGCAATGCGTTCGGGCGTGAAGTCTTGGCGCGCGAGCTGCCCCTCCGGCCCGGAGGCGCGGAGCGGTGGCGTTACGTCGTCAGACGATTTTCGAGTCACGGTTGCCCCAATAGCGGTCGCGGATCAGGCGCTTGTACAATTTGCCGGTCGGGTGGCGCGGCAGTTCGCGTTCGAAATCGACCGAGCGCGGGCATTTGATCGCGGAGAGATGCTGCTTGCAATATGCGATCAAGTCTTCGGCCAGCGCCGGTGTCGCATCGGCCCAGTTCATCGGCTGAACCACGGCTTTGACTTCTTCGCCGAAATCCTCGTTCGGAACGCCGATGACGGCCACGTCCGCGACTTTCGGGTGGTTGATCAGCACGTTCTCGGCTTCTTGGGGATAGATGTTCACGCCGCCCGAGATGATCATGAAAGCCTTGCGGTCGGTCAGATAGAGGTAGCCGTCCTTGTCGACGTAACCGACGTCGCCCAGCGTCGACCAGCCTTTGTCGTTGCGCGCTTCGGCCGTCTTCTTCGGGTCGTTGTGATAGGAGAATTCCGGACCGTTCGCGAAGTAGATCGAACCAGTAGTAACTTCCCTTGTGTTTTGTCGAGACGAACGCATTACTTGGAGGGCTGTCTC
>JANNEL010000347.1:0-4569 GCA_031378595.1 Alphaproteobacteria bacterium | reverse complement strand
GAACGAACGGCACTGGGCCTGGGCTCGTGCTGGTCGGGAACGGGCAACCCGGCAGAGCGCTCGCCGGCCGAGGCTGGGCCGCCAACGATGTCGTGTTACAAGCGTTGTAGAGCTGCTGCATCGCAGTGCGGCTCACGTTGTTGTTTTGGAACACCGTGGTCGTGTTGCGCGCAAAGCTGTGGAACACTTCCCAGTCCCAATCGAGTGACGGGATCGTGCCACGCAAGCCCTGTGTGGTGCCCAGCGCGTTCGTTTCGTACTGCGCTTCACGGTTGCCAACCTGCAACGTGCGCACGTTCACGTTGAACGTGCGGCCGTCGAGACCCAAGACGCTACCGAAGGTTAGCGTGCCGAGTGCCAACAACTGCGGTTGTGCAGTGACATACGGGTTGACGACGACCACACCGGGATTCGGGTCGATGTCCCACTGAACTACAATCGGCGGTGTGCCGTTACCGATCGGCGTGGCGGCGAGCTGCTGCGTCGAGCGCGTGTTCGTGAATGTCGCGTCGAGGAACGCCGTCAGAAGGCCGTCCGGCATGATGTCATACTTGGCGAAAGTCGCGGCGCTTACGCGCTCGTTGCCGAGAATGAGGTTATTGACCGGCGCGAAGTTGTAGCGGTCGCCGTCAGCCAGGACTGAGCCGTCCGAGAAGTTCGGGAAGGCGCAGCTTTGGAACGGTGCAATGCCGCCGCCGTTGCGGAAGCGGAACTGGTTGGAGGACGCAGCCTGGATGCCATCAGCCGGGTTACAGTTGCCGTCAAGGGAGTTCGCAGGAATGCCTGACGCCGTGTAGATGTTGGCAAGCGTGAAGGCGACCCCGTTGCTGGTCGTGTTGGACCAGGGTGCCGTTGCAGAACCACCGCTGGCGACGATCGTCGTTCCGGGGACCGCCAGATCGGCAGGGTTATACGAAACGAACGGAATGCCAGCCCGGCGAAGCACTGGCGGCGAGTAGCGCGACCATTCGCGTTCGGACGCCAGAACTTCAGAACGGTTGTAGTACGACAGGCCAAGTTGGATCGAACCGCGATCGCCGTCGAACTTGCCGCCCAGAAGAGCATCTGCCGTCCAGTAAGGAGCAGCACCGTCTTCGGCCTGGCCGTAAGTGCCACCGACCGTGATGCCTTCGTAGTTGTCTTTCAAGATGAAGTTGATGGCGCCGGCCACAGCGTCGGCGCCGTAAACGGCCGATGCACCGCCGGAGATGACTTCAATACGCTCGATCAGGTTCACCGGGATGGTGTTCAAGTCGACCGCACCGCCCGACGACGATGAGTTCGCGCGCCGGCCGTTGATCAGGACGAGCGTGCGGCCCGGCCCAAGGCCGCGAAGGTCTGCCGTAGCAAAGCCGTTCAAGCTTGGGTTGTTGGACGAAATCGTAACGCCCGGGATGATTTGCGGGAGCGTATTCAGGAGCTCCTCGGTGTTGACCGTGCCGGTCATCTCCAGGTCTTTGGCGCCGACAGTTGCCAATGGACTGACGGAGGTGAAGTCGCGCTGCTTAATGCGCGTACCGGTCACCGTTACCTTTTCGACCTTCTCCTCGTCCGCCGCTTGGGCGACGACGCTGCCGAATGTGACTGCGGCTGCACCGGCGAGAAGCGCCGTCTTCAATGCAAAAAGACCTTTAGAATTCAACACGATATAGCCCCCTATTTACCGCGCCTGCGTCCCCAAGACCAAACCCCGAGTGCAACCTGTGTTCGCCCAAGCGCTGGAAAACACAGCAAAAACGTGCGGACGGGCCGCTCCGTTTCCTTGTACACTTGCGTGCATCCTAGTGACGGGCTCAACCACCGTTCAAGGCAATTCGGAGCGTTGTGGTCTCATTTGGCACACGCTGTGTCTCAGATGCATCATCAAGATGATGAGCTATGCCTCTGAATTAGAACAACATGTTGTGCCGGCGGCCTTAGCGGCGGCGTCTCCAGGATTGACCTGGCATTGGGATACGATCAGGGCGTGCAGCTGTGTGCAATGAAAAAGGGGAGGGCTTTCGGCCCTCCCCTCAGCAACTGGTACTTGGTCGTTTCGTTTACTGTAAATCTACCGTTGCACGGCGGTTTTGCGGCTCTTTTACGCCATCGGCGGTCTGGACCATGAGCTCGCCTTCACCCTTGCCGCTGGTCGTGATTGCACCCTCGGGAATGCCCTTGCCGACCAGGTTCGACTTGGCGGCATTGGAGCGGCACTCGGAGAGGCGCTGGTTGTAAGCCGGCGAGCCTGAGGTGTCGGTATGGCCCACGATTCCGACCTTCGCGGTTCCTTCGGATTTTGCAGTATCGGCCGCTTCACCCAGCACTCTGTCGGCTTCTGCAGTGATGTTGCACTTGTCGAAGCCGAAGAAGACGATGAATTGCTTTGCCTTCGCCGGCGGCGGTGGTGGCGGGGGAGGCGGCGGTGGCGGAGGCGGCGGCGGAGCGACGTCGTCATAACCCCAACGGAAGCCCAGTGTGACGGTGTGCTTCGTCATATCCATCGTGTCGGTTTCGCCGCCGAAGTTCGTGAGCTGCGGTTCGTCCGCCCACAGATAGCGGTAGTTCAGCATCACGTCCCAATGCGGGCCGACGCGATAGCTCAAACCCAAGATGCCTTGCGCCGCGAAGACTGCATCGGAGTCTTCGCTATGCACCGGAACGTTGCCGCGGATGTCAGCGTAGCGCGCGTCGTCAACGCCGACGCCAACGCCAAAGTCGATCGACCAGCGTTGACCAACGGGCTGATTGTAGAGCGCGTTGAGCATACCCGTCCATTCCGTCAGATCGCCCTTGACGAGCGGGCCGCGCTCACCGCCGAACGTAATCGCATGCACATCGTTGTTGCGGTAGCCGGCTTCGAGTTCCATGCGCCAGTTGCCGTTGAAGGCGAAACCCACGGTGCCGAGTGCGCCCCAGCGATTTTCAAACTGAATCTCATTGTAGAGCCAATTCGGCATTTCGGTGTCGTTGACGTGGACCCAACCTGCTTCGAGGCCCATGTACCAACCGTGCCGCTCGTTCGCTGCGGCGCCTGCCGCAAAGCTCAGGCTCAATGCTGTCCCCAGCAAAAGCATTTTTCTATGCATGATCTTGTCTCCTGAGTTTTTCAGCTCAAACGAATCCAAACGATTCGTGAATCACTTCACTTGAGAGGGTACAAAACCGGGGACGCGCAAACGCGAAAAAGGCCGCTTGATAGCTTGCTTTGCGTGCGTTCTTGCATTCACGTGGCGCTGTCGCCACAGTTCGCGAATAACGGACGCTCCGGATTGAAATTGAGTTCCACGATGCTGCGATCGATCTTCGGTTGGACGAAACGCGAGACGCAGAGCGCCTCGCGTGCAGCCGTGCCCGCGGATCATTTCGTCGTGGCTGTCGGCGATTTGCACGGGCGTTTGGATCTGCTGGAACAGCTATGGCGCAAGATCGATGCGGCATCGCGTTTGTCGGCTGCGCGGCAGCGAACGCTGATCTTCATTGGCGATTATGTCGATCGTGGGTTGCAGTCTGCGCAGTTGGTTGAGCGGTTGCTCGATGGGTTTCCCGGATTTGAAACGATCTATCTCAAAGGCAATCACGACGAGACGCTGCTGCAGTTCTTGGGCGATCCCAGCATCGGCGAGGTTTGGCGCAATTTCGGCGGGCTCGAGACATTGCGCAGCTATGGTGTCACGCATGGCGCTGGGAAAAACTGGGCGCAGACGCGGAGCGAGTTTGCCTCCGTGTTGCCGCGGACGCATGAGGCTTTCTTCAAGAACTTACGGTTGCATCACACGGTTGGGGATTACATTTTCGTTCATGCGGGATTGAAGCCGCGGGTGCCGCTCGAAGAACAGCGCGAGAGCGATCTCCTGTGGATACGCGAGGAGTTTCTCGACAGTCCCGTGAATTTCGGGCGCATCGTCGTGCATGGTCACACGCCTGCGAATGCGCCGGAAGTCCGGAACAATCGCATCGGCATCGATACTGGCGCTTATATGACCGGCAATCTGACGGCAGTTGTGCTTGAGGGGCGGACACGTCAGTTTTTGTCGACACCTTAGTTTTGCCTACCCGGCTTGATCGCACGTTCAAGGCGGTCGTATTTCTCCACGCTATCGATGCGAGCCCTTGAGTCTCATGTTGTGCCGTTTGTTCGTGTTGTTCGCCGTTCTGATCGCGCTCACCGCGTGCGCAGGTTCGGAAGGCCCCGTGTCGACCTCGCCCGCGAAAACTGAGGCGGCGGCTGAGGACTATCGGCTTGGGCCGGAAGACAAGCTGAAGGTCACCGTTTTCGGCGAGCCGGATTTGTCGGGCGAGTTCTTGGTGGACAGTTCGGGTGTGATGGCGGCGCCGTTCATAGGGCAAATCTCGGTCAAGGGGCTCACGCTGCGCGAGTTCGAGAAGGTTTATGCTGGAAAGCTGCGCAAGGCGCAGATCCTGCGCGATCCGCGGGTTTCGGCTGAGGTGGTGAGCTTCCGCCCCATCTATGTGTTGGGCGAGGTGAAGAAGCCGGGACAGTATGCCTACGTGAGCGGCATGACCGTTCAGAAGGCCGTCGCGTTGGCCGAGGGCTATACGTACCGGGCGAGCGAAAGCACGGTCGAG
>JANNEL010000328.1:0-3478 GCA_031378595.1 Alphaproteobacteria bacterium | reverse complement strand
CCATGTACAGGGTCTGGGCTGGGATATAGACCAACCCTTCCTTTGGGTTGAACGCCATCGGCTGCCAGTTGTGGCCGCCGTGGGGCGAGGGCTGCACCATCTTCGGGTTGTCGCGATAGGCGTTGCTTGCGTCCTCGATCGGTCGGCCCTTCGCGTCGAGACCCTTCGCCCACGTCACGGGGATGTAGTTCTTACCCGAGATGAACTCGCCCGTTGCGCGGTCGAGCACATAGTAGAAACCGTTCTTCGGCGCTTGCATGATGACTTTGCGAAGCGCGCCGTTGATCTCAAGATCGGCCAGGATCATGTGCTGGGTGGCGGTGTAGTCCCAGGTGTCGCCCGGCGTTTCTTGGAAGTACCAGGCCATCTCGCCGGTGTCTGGTTTGATCGCGACAATCGACGACAAATAGAGATTGTCGCCGCCGCCGGGCGAACGCAGGTAGCGGCTCCACGGACTTCCGTTTCCGGTGCCGACGTAGAGAAGGTCGAGGTCGGGGTCGTAGGCCATCGAGTCCCACACCGTGCCACCGCCGCCAACTTCCCAATATTTCCAGCCGGGCCCGGGATCGGCCTTCCATGTTGGGATGGCCGCTTTCAGATGTTCGTTCTCGACCGGTGCACGCGGGTCGCCAGGCACCGTGTAGAAACGCCAGAGCTGGCGGCCGGTGTCGACGTCGTAGGCGGTGATGTAGCCGCGCACGCCGAGTTCGGCGCCGCCGTTGCCGATAATGACTTTGCCTTTGACGATGCGCGGCGCACCGGTGACCGTGTAGGGCTTGTTGCGGTCGACGGTTTGAACTTCCCAGATCGGCCGGCCGTTCCTTGCGTCGAGCGCGACGAGCCTGCCGTCGAGCGTGCCGACATAGACGCGGCCTTTCCACACGGCCACGCCGCGGTTGACGACGTCGCAACACGGCTTGCGGCCGGTTTCGCCGGGGACTTTCGGATCGTAGGTCCAGAGCTCCTCACCCGACTTTGCGTCGAGCGCGTAGACCTTGCTCCACGAGCCGGTTGCGAACATCACGCCGTCGACGACGATGGGCGAGGCTTCGAGGCCGCGGATCGTGTCGGTGTCGTAGGTCCAAGCGAGGCCTAAGTCCTTCACGTTGCCGGCGTTGATTTTGTCGAGCGGCGAGTAGCGCTGTTCGCCGTAGGTGCGGCCGTGGGCAAGCCAGTTTTGCGGTTCGGCGTCGGCGTCGACGATACGCGTGCCGTCGAGGGTGTTGACGGCGTTGGCGATGCGCTTGGCCGTCGCTTGCGCCTTGCTGACGTCGACGGGTTGGCTTCCCGCCATAACGTCGGTGATCGTCGTGGGTTGGCCGCCGAAGGAGCGGCCGAGAATGGGGATTGCGAGCACGAGCGCTACGGCCGCCGCGACGAGTGCGAGACGTGTATTCTCCGATGTCATGAAGTCCGCCCTTGAGGATTGTTTATCGTTGTTGCGCGCACGGTAGCCATCCAGCGCGGCGGCTGCAACGGGGGCTAAAGCGGCAACCTCAGGACGAAAGCCGCGCGGCCGTCGCGCGTTTCGACGGTGACGTCGCCACCATGGCGGCGGGCGATTTGGCGAACGAGCGCGAGGCCAAGACCCGTGCCCGTCGAGGCGGCGCCAGCCTTGCGGAAGAACGGTTCGAAGATACGCGCGCGGTCGGCCTCGGCGATGCCGGGGCCGTGGTCGCTGACGGTGAGGACGGCTGCGCCGGTTTGCATCGTGACGGCGACGTCGATCGGCGGCGCGCCATGGCGCTTTGCGTTTTCGAGCAGGTTGCGGATCAAACGGCGCAGGAGCCGCGCATCGCCTTGCACCGTGACGGGCGTGCCGGCGACTGTCGTGCCCTCATAGTGCGCCGCTTCTTCGGCGGCGAGGGCCAAAAGGTCGATCGGTTCGATCTGATCCAGGCGGTTCATCGAGTCTAGGCGGCTCGAGAGCAAGATCTCGTCGATCAGTTGGTCGAGTTCGGCGATGTCTTGTTCGAGTTCGGCTTTCGCGGCGGGGTCTGCTTTCTCTTTCAAGAGCTCGATGCCCATGCGCAGGCGCGTGAGCGGTGTGCGCAGTTCGTGGCTGGCGTTCGCGAGCAGCATCTTGTGCGCTTTGATCAGTTCTTCGATGCGGCCGGCTGCGCGGTTGAAGCTTTCGGCGACCCTGGCGACTTCGTCGCGACCTTCGACTTTGACGCGCACCGTCAAGTCGCCGGCGCCCAGTTGCTCGACGCCGGTTTGCAAGCGCTCCAGCCGGTTCGTCAAGCCGCGCACGATCGGATAGGCGCCAAGCGCGATCAGCAGCGCCACGATCGCCAGATGCCCGAAGAAGCCGAGCCCGTAGCCGCGGCGATCACGGTCGAAGCGCGAGCGGAAGACGACGACGCGCCCGTCGCTCAGCGGAAGGCGCCAAACGCTCTGATGCGGGCGATGGAACCACCTGTCATCACCGCCGTTCGTCACCTCGTCCGGGGGCGGCAGCGGTTCGCCTGAAGCGGCGAGCAGCGCGCCGTTCTCATCGAAAAGCGCAAGGTCGGCACGGATGAGGCGCGACAGCCGGTCGACTGCTTGCTTTTGCTCCGGCAGCGGCGCGGCCTTGTCGGCGAGCGCGGCTGTGAGGACGCCGCCGGCCATGTGAAAGGCACCGCGCATCGAGTCGGCTTCCGGACCGGCGCGCCAAACGGCGGCGGTCGCGAGCACGGCGAGCAAGAGGCTTGCTACGATCGTCAGATAGACTTTGACGTAGAGGCGGTTGAAGATGCGCATCGCGCGTTAGTCCTGCGCCTTGGCGAAGACGTAGCCGGCGCCGCGGACGGTGATGACGCGGCGGGGTTCCTTCGGATCGTCTTCGATCGCGGCGCGGATGCGCGAAATGTGCACGTCGATCGAGCGGTCGAAGGCTTCGATCGTTTCGCCTTTGACGAGGTCGAACAGGGCGTCGCGCGAGAGCACGCGACCTGCGCGCTCGGCCATCGCGAGGATCAGCGCGTATTGGTAGCTGGTGAGCGTGCGTGGCGCGCCGTCGATGCGGACTTCGCGGGCGTCTTTGTCGATCTCCAATCTGCCGAAGCTGAGCACGCTGGCGGGCGTGCTGTGCGCGCGTCTGAGGATCGCGCGTAAGCGTGCCAGGAGTTCGCGCGGCTCGAACGGTTTCGGCAGGTAGTCGTCGGCGCCCATTTCGAGGCCGACGATGCGGTCCATCGCATCGCCCCTGGCAGTGAGCATGAGGATCGGTGTTTGCGCTTTGGTCCGGACTTCTTTGCAGACCTCGAGGCCGTCCATGTCGGGCAGCATGAGGTCGAGCACGAGCGCGTCGAAGGTTTCGCGTTGCGAGAGTGCGAGACCGGCGCGACCGCTTGGCGCGTGGGTCACGCGGTAACCCGCGCCCGCCAGATAGTCTTCGACCATCCGGGCGAGGCGCGGGTCATCTTCGATAAGCAAGATGCGGTCGGCCACCGTCGTTTTCCTTCAGCGGCCGGACGCCATCAGAAGTCCCAGC
>JANNEL010000311.1:0-3737 GCA_031378595.1 Alphaproteobacteria bacterium | reverse complement strand
GAAACCCGAGAAACCCTATCTCGCATGCGTAGTCGCCGCTATGGCGAAGCGTCAAGCACGCAGAGCGAGTTTTGCATAAAACCCAGTTAATCAACGTGACAATTGTCGCAAATTGCTTAGCGATTCAGTGGGGACCACGCGGGATCCGACGCTTCGCCCGGCGTGATGACCTTGCGCAGGTTCACACCGGTCAGATCGACAGACCAGACCGAGGAACTGCCGCTTTGGCCACCGCGACCAGGAGTTGAGCGCGTGAAGAGAATCACGCGGCCGTTCGGCGACCAGGTGGGACCCTCTTCCGAATAGCTTGAGGTCAGGATGCGCTCGCGCTGACCGTCGGGCGCCATGACGCCGATCGAGAAGGTTTGGCCAACCTGCTTCGTGAAGGCGATCAGGTCGACGCGCGGGCTCCACACGGGCGTGGTGTAACGGCCCTGGCCGAACGAGATGCGCTGCTGGCCGGAGCCGTCGGCGTTCATCACGTAAAGCTGGGGCGAGCCGCCGCGGTCGGAGTTGAAGACGAGGCGCGAACCGTCCGGCGAGAACGACGGCGACGTGTCGATGCCGGGGTCGCTGGTCAGGCGCTGTGGCCTGCGCGAGCGCAGGTCGACGACGTAGATGTCGACGTTGTTGTCGCGCGAATAGCTGAAGATCACGCGGTTGCCGTCCGGCGCGAAGCGGGGGGCGAACGTCATGCCGGAATACTGGCCGATGACCTCGCGCTGGCCGGTCTGCAGGTCGAACACGAAGACCGACGGTATCGCGCGCTCATACGACATGTAGGTGATTGCCTGCTTCGTCGGCGAGAACCGCGGCGAGAGCACGATGAAGTCGCCGCCGGTCAGGAACGACGGGTTTGCGCCGTCCTGATCCATGATCGACAGGCGATAGCGGCGCTTAATCTTCGAGCCCGATTCGGAGATGAAGACGATGCGGGTGTCGAAATAGCCCTTTTCGCCGGTCAGACGCTCGTAGATGGCGTCGGCGACAAGGTGGCCCAAGCGACGCCAGTTCTCCGGCGTCGTCTTGAACGACATGCCGACCATCTGCTGCTCGCCAAAAATATCCCAAAGGCGGAAGTCGACTTGCAGCTGGCCGTCGGCGAGTTGGTGCGCCTGGCCGGTGACGAGCCCTTGCGCATTGATCGTACGCCAATCGCCGAAGCGCGGGACCGACGAGAAGTTCGTGATCTTTTCGACATAAGAGCGCGGGTCGAGCGGCGCGAACAGGCCGGAGCGCTCGAGGTCGCCGCGAATGACGCCGGCAACTTGGGCTGCGGTCTGCTGATCGCGCGGGTTCGTCCCTAAGAAATCCGTGATCGCGATCGGGATCGGTTGAACGACGCCCTTGTTCAGGTCGACTTCGAGCGCGGCATTGGCTGGCGCCGTGAACGCGGCCAGTGCCAGCGCCAGTGCGCCCAAGATGGTGCGTGAAAAGTTCTTCATGTCGTCCTCGTTCCTAGTAGCCGGACATCTCGCGCGGATCGAACTTGATCACGATCTCGCTCCACGATGCGTATTTTTCCGGCGGCAGTTGATAGGGACCGCAAATGTGTACTGCGCGAATAGCTGAATCGGCGGCGGCGCGGAAGTAGGGATCGCCCAAGTTCCCTTGATCGACCAATTGCGGGGCGGACGCGATTGTTCCGTCCTCGTTCAGAAACACACGCACGCGGAAGACGAGTGCGGCGGGATCCGGCGCGCCGACCGGCACGTTCCAGCATTTCGCAAGTTGGCTTCTGAGTGCGTCAATCTCGGTCATCGTCAGCGCCGATTGCGCACCTGCCCCTTTGATCGAACGGCTGGCGGTTGCCTTCGCGGGCTCTGCCTTCTTTTCTTTGGGCGCGCTGTCGAGGCTTTTTAGAATCTTGTCGACGTCGAACTCATCCTTGGGCTTCTCCGGCTTCGGTTTGGCGCGCGGGGTCGACATCGCGAAGCGTTGCTGCGGCGGTTCGGGCGGCTTCGGTTTTTCTGGCTCTTTCTTTTCCGGTTCGGGCTCGAGCGCGGGTGCGTCGTCTTCCGGCGGCGGAGGTGGCGGCTCGGCAGCCGCGAAATCCGTCGGCGCCGGGGGCTGCGGGATCTCGATGGGCACGGGCTGCGGCTCCGGCGGCTTTGGCTCTTCGGCTTGTTCTTGCGGCGCGACGTTCGTCATGTCGGCCACCGTCAACAGATCGACGGGCACGATGTCGGACTGCATCACGACGGGCGGGGCCATGTACGGCCAGACGACGAACACGCCAGCCAGCGCGAGGGCGTGCAGAAGCGCCGACGTAAACGCTGCGCCAAACAGCGAGTCGCGTTCGGGCGTGTTAGTTGTGCTTCTTGCTCTCGCCACGCGGAGGCTCTGTCACTAGGCCGATGCGACGGAAACCCGCCGCATTCAACTCACCCATCACTTGCATCACCGTGCCGTAATCGACCGATTTGTCGCCGCGCACGAAGATGCGTTGGTCGTAGCCGTTCTCGGCGATTGCGGTGACCTTCACCGCCAGTTCTTCGAGCGACACGGCTTCGGATTCCAGTTTCCCACCGCCGAGGAAAATCTTGCCGTTTTTCTCGATCGAGACGGTCAGCGGCTCTTTGTCTTGGCTTAGAAGTTTTGCTCGCGTCTTCGGCAGATCGACGGCCACGCCCGGTGTGAGCAGCGGCGCCGTCACCATGAAGATGATGAGCAGAACCAGCATCACATCGACCATCGGGGTGATGTTGATGTCGGAATTGGGTTTCAGCCGGGTGCGCCATGCGCCGCGCCCGCGATGCGATCCGCCGTCGAGGACACCCGCCATCTAGCGCGCCTTCTCGTCGAGTTGGCGCGACAGGATGGCCGCGAATTCATCGGAGAACGCTTCGAGGCGGCTTGCGATGCGGCCGACCGACGTCGAGAGGTGGTTGTAGGCGATGGACGCCGGAATGGCGGCGAGCAAGCCCATGGCGGTTGCGAACAACGCTTCCGCGATGCCCGGTGCCACGACGGCCAGCGACGTGTCGTGGCTTGCCGCGATCGAGCGGAACGAATTCATGATGCCCCAGACCGTGCCGAAGAGGCCGATGAACGTCGCGTTGACGCCCACGGTCGCCAAGAAGCCCAGCGAGGATTCCAGGCGCGTGATTTCGCGACCGATTGTGACGTTCATGACTTTGTTGATGCGGTCTTTGACGCTGGGCAAGAGGCCGGTCGCGACGGAACCGCTCTCGAACGAGCGTTTCCATTCGCGCATCGCGGCGACGAAGACGTGCGCCATCGGGTGCGATTCACTGCGCGCCTGGAGCGTTTGATAAACATCGTCGAGCGAGCGGCCGGACCAGAAGACTTGCTCGAACTTTTCGGCCTGTGCGCGGACGCGGCCGATGCGCATCCATTTGCCGATGATAATCGCCCACGACCAGACGGAGGAAAACAGCAGCACACCCATCACCGCCTTCACGACGATGTCGGCTTTCATGAAGAGCGTCAGTGGCGACATATCGATGCCGGGCGCTGCAGCCGCCCCGCCCGCATCGCGCGCGCCATCGGGCGGCGCCAACGGAATCGTTTGCGGCGTCGGATCGACCGGCGCCGCGCTCGGCGCTTGGACCCAATCGCCGAGGTGCGTCCAATGGTCGGCGAGCGCCATGAGCGGCTTCACGAAGGCGGCTGCATCATGGACGAGAGCGAGCGCTGAAAACTCCATAGACCCTTCTTCCCCTCAGAGATGACGCCGCGCCCGCAAGCGGCCCTCAGCCAGCACAAGACGGCTC
>JANNEL010000298.1:0-6393 GCA_031378595.1 Alphaproteobacteria bacterium | reverse complement strand
GGGTTGTTCTTCTTCCTTGACGTGATGCTTGATCATCTCCGACAGGACCTTGACCTTGGCGTCATAGAAATCATCGTCGGGAGTTCCGGCCAGCAATTCGGCTATAAGCGTCTTCGCGCCATCATGTTCGACGTAGGCTTCGTCTAGTAAATCCTCTTCCACGGCGCCGCCGCGGCAAATGGGATAGAGCAACTCTTCCTCGATCATGGTGTGGACGGAGAGCTCAAGACAGATCTGGCGCGCCAGTTTGGATTTCTGCGGCTTGCCTCGTGCGTCTTCGTACTCCTCGAACAATTCAGTGGCCGCTCGGTGATCGGCCGTCAGCAAAGCAATGGCGTTCGTGGGCTCATTTCCGTTTCGATGGGATACTTTGTCGCGAAGCTTCATGGCGAACTCCTGTTCGGTGGACGGCTGCAGGGGGTTAACGCGCGCGGCCGAGAAGTGGTTGCGCTGGCGAAGGGTGCGATCGACAGTGGAGGCAAAAACCGGGTCACGGTTTCGCGTGCCGTTTCGGGCGCGCTGGGCTGGGGGCTGGCAACCGTGACCCGGAACTCTTACGGGATTAGCGTCCCGCCTGCTTGTCGTTGCCGCGATTGATGCGCGAAATCTTCGTGCCTTCTATGCTGACACCGGCCATCAGACCTTGCTGGTTAAAGATAAAGGCGTAGGCGTCGTCTTTCAGCGTCGAGGTTGAAAGGTTCTTCGCCATTCCCTCGTCCACCACGACTACCGTGGGGCCAACGCCGATTTCCCAACCGGCACTCTTGACGACGTAGTCGACGGCTTTGTCGTTCATCAGGAACACTACGTAGCCATACGACTGCGCGCCGGCCTGGAGACCCCAAGAGCCGGTTACCGAGTTGTAGTAGTCGGTCACGCGACCACCCTTCATCATTGTTCCTTCGCCGTACGCGCCGCCGAAAATGAGGCCCGCCTTTACGATGTTCGGGAAGATGAGCACTGCGCGCGCATTGCGTGAGATGTCCGAAGCAGTCCGATTGGACTGCTGAAGGTTACGAAGTGCTTGGGCCGAGTCCCTGTTCAGGTCCTCAGCCGTTGCAGCCTGTGCGACGTTGACCGCGCCCAACACTGCAATAGCTGCGACAGCAAAGACTGCTGCCATGAAACGGCGTTTTGTATTTCTCATATTGAAATCCTTTCGGGTATCGCTCGACTTCCAACGAGGCGGGTCTCGCGATCTGTGACACGCCGCCAACGGAGAGAACGCGTTGGCAGCGTGAAGGTTCCGCGCCCGAGCAAGCGCCTGCGTATCGAGCGCCATGAGCGCGCGGATCGTAGTTTCCGCACCGCGCGCCCGGGTCTGCGTTAGTGGAGCTCTTTCTCGAACTTTCTGACCTGCATCTCGGCTTCTTCCTTCGCGACGCCATATCGTGTTTGGATCATTCCGACCAACTGATCGCGCTTGCCGGCGATTTTCGTGAATTCGTCATCGGTGATGTTTCCCCATGTTTCGCGGGCCTTGCCGGCCACTTGTTTCCAGCTACCTTCGATTTGATCCCAGTTCATCTCGTACTCCTTCGTGTGATTTGCTTCATGCGCGAGCAAGCGGCAGCTGCCGCGCTGAGAAGAAACGCGCTACGGGCCACGTGGTTCCTTGAACCCCTCGTAACGCCGAAGGAGCGCCGGACGTGGTCCGACGCTCCTCCGTGACAGAGTGCAGATTCTGGTAAGCCGAACTAGGGCTGGGCAGGAGATGCTACCGGCATCTTTTCGATGTCGGATTTGGACAGCCCGGCGACGAGAATGTTGCGATCTTTCAGGTAGGTGAATGCTTTGGCGTCGATCGACACCGCACGTTCGCCGACGTTTAAGAAGCCGCCGACTTCTACAACGACAGCATTGGCCTTTCCGTTGGGACCGACAACGACCGAGCGAACTTCGCCGACGGCTTGACCGTCTGCCGTTTTCACCGATGCTGTAGAGAGGGTCGTTGCCGGATTGGGGACGTCTATCCCGTTCAGGCCAGCCGCCAGTTCACCCGGCGTAATCTGCGCGTTCGGCGCGGCGACCTGCTCGACCTCGTTGGCTGCTTCCGCAGCGGTACGCTCTGCTGCGTTTGGCGCAGGTTGAGCTGCCAGTTCCGATGCTTGGTTCTGCTTTTCCTGCGCTACAGGCGTTTTCTGCTCGCAACCAGTGGTCAAGAGCGCAACGGCGATGGCCGTTGTTGTGAAAAGAGCTGTTCTCAGCATGTGGTGTTCCTTCGGTTTTCGTTGGCGTCTGAGGGTGGCCCAATGCCGCCGGAGACGTCGGATCAATGAACGCGGGCAAGGTGGCACAGTTCCACAGGTGCGACGGTTCCACGCGGCGGTTGGATGCGACTACGCCGCTTGGTGTTCGACGCGCAGCAGCACGCGTTTGACAACGTAGAACACGGTGATGACCACCATGTAGCCGATAAGGAGAGCAAGCACATAGCGCCAGTATTCACTGTCGACGAGTGGCGGTAGGCGGAATGGGGCGCCGTTAGCGAGAACGGGAAGCATCACATCAGCGACGAGGTGCACGACGGTCGCACCGATCGCGAACGCAAAAATGCGGCCCCAGCTGTACATCAAGAAGGCAGCGACGATCGCAATTAGAAGCCCTTGCACTGCGTTGATATGAGCGAAACCGGATTGCAGATAGACGTTTATGTCATTCAAGAAGGTTTGGAGCGATTCCATTTTTCTATCCTCGGATGTCGGGAGGTGTCACCGGCCAGCGGTCGGGCACGGCAACCGATCCGGTCGCACCGGTATCGTTGCTAGACCTAACAACGTGGGGGAGCGGCATTTGGTTCCACGGATCCGCGCCACGCTCACGTTGTCCGGTGCTGGCGCCTCGAACAAGGGTGAAGGGGATGTGTTGAACGCGGATGGCGGGCGTTGGGGATCGGCGAGGCACTGGCGGGACGCCTTGGTTGGAACACTCTTGGTCTTGCGCGCGTTCTCCAAGCTTCAGGCTTCCCCTGAACGAGGAAAACTCATGGAACACAAAAACATTCTATTGGCGGGTGTCGTGGCAGCGGCGCTGTTCAGCATTTCGACTACGGCCATTGCCGGGAGCTACGACGATCAGACCGAAGAAACCCGCGCTTTGAACATTCAGGCGCTTGCCGCGGCGCAAGGCCAAAACGGTGCTCCAATGGTGGACTTGGGTGGCGTCGAAGCCGATCAAGATCACAATGGAGTCGGTGGGCCGCTCTTTGAAGTTCCGCCCGGACCGGATGATCTCGGCGACGAGCCTACGGATGGCAACGACCTGGACGATGCTATCGATCCCCAGGATATGCCGCCCTCCGGCGAATAAGCGCGATCCAGATCAGCTTAAGCAAAGCGTTCGGGAAGGTGCTGGCGACTGTCACCTTGCCTATCCCGGACGCCGAGCTGCGGTGCACTGTCAGGCCTGAGCTCCGAGAGCCACCAATGCGACGGCGGTTAGTCGTTGAGCGGCATTTTGCGGGCGGACAATGTGTCCAGCTCGGTCAGTATACCTTGATAGGCGGTTCCGGCATCTTCGCGCGATTGCGGAAGTCCGGCGCTATCACGCATCAGCGATGCGATGGTGTTCCGCGCGCGGGAGACGCGGCTCTTCATGGTTCCAATTGCGCAGCCGCAGATCAACGCAGCCTCATGATAGCTGAAACCGCCAGCACCCACTAGAATTAGCGCTTCTCTTTGCTCGTCGGGTAACAGCGACATCGCGCGTTTCAATTCGGTCAGTTCGACACTCGCTTGCTGGGATGGACTCGTGACGAGGACGCGATCCATTGCCTCTTCGTCCCAGCCGACCTGGCGCCACTTGCGCCTATGCGCCGAGTAGAACGCATTGCGCTGAATCATGAAGAGCCAAGCCTTCATGTTTGTGCCGGGCTGAAATGACGCGCGCGCCTTCCAGGCGCTCGCCAACGACTCTTGCGCCAAGTCGTCCGCGACGTCGCGATTGCCGCAAAGCGTGCGGGCGAATGCTCGAAGATAGGGCGCGAGTTCTATCAAGCGTGAGCGAAACGCATCATCCAAGTCGGGCGTCGCATCGTTCTTGGCCGTTCCCAAAGAGGTCCTCGCGCGGGGCATCCATCGCGTTCGCCGCGATAGCTATGCTTGATATGGAGCACGCAGGCGCCATTGCGACCCCAATGCCAACTATATTCTTGCGATAATAGCGCAATCGGGCGGATCGCGGACGGAACCTTTTGGCCGCTCCCGAGTTCTCGTCAGCAAGGGCATGTGATGCGTGACACCTCGTCATTAACCGGCCCATTTTCAGCGACACTGCTTTCGCGGCGGTGACGCATGCCAAGGAGGCCGTAATGTCAGGCGAAATGATACTTATATGGTTGATCGTGGGCGCCGTTGCCGGCTGGCTCGCGGGGATGATCGTGAAGGGCGGTGGCTTTGGTCTGATCGGCGATATCATCGTCGGCATAATCGGCGCGTTCATCGGTGGATGGCTTTTTGGACAGATGGGTGTATCGGTCGGCGCGGGCCTCGTAGGCACCATAGTGACCGCCACAATCGGCGCCGTCGTGTTGCTGGCCGTGCTGAGAATGGCGCGCGCCTCAAGCTTGTAAGCGGTCAACCGCCTGATGCTGCGTCTCATCAGGCGGCCGCGACGCAGCAATGTCGACGTCCGTCTTGAAGGAAACGGAAATGAAATATGCACTCTTGTGGGCGATTGGCATTCCGATTCCGATTCTGCTGCTGATTTGGTTTTTCCTTCACTGAGGCGTTGAACAGCCAAAGACCGCCGGCGGTGATCGAACTTGCGTTGGCAACGTCTTCTCGCTTGCGCGTTCCATCGGTCCGTCATTTTGCGGTTCGATGTCGTGGCTGTAGCAGTATCCGTAGCCGCCGATCGCCAAGATTGCGACGAAAGCGAGCAGCAGCTTGTTGGTGGTTTGCGATCTCGATTCTATGAGAGTGGCTCCTTGTTCAATATTGAACTGCCATCGGGGGTGGCAGCGGGCGTGGTCATGCATTGGTAACGCGAGCCAAACCGAGGGATTCCGCGCCTGTTGCGCATGCGGAGTAATGCTGTGTGCCTGGTCTGCTTCTGCACCGACCCGGGGAAGTATTTCCCCCGAAGCAGAGAGCTTTCTGTTACAATTCCTGTGCGCCACGCTTCCGCGCGTCGTGCCGCCAGTATTCAAAAACGGGAAGGGTTAGAAGGCGGGATCGGCGTTTTCGAGAGTGGAGCTTGGTGAGAATGCGGACACCGCCGTGTTGGCAATGGTGTGCGAACGGCGGTGGTCGCCGCCAACGCGTTTGATGGACGCCGATATTCGTCCTGCAAATGCCGGGAAGAGCGCAAGTGCCGAAGATTGCGTTTGATGGAAGTGCGCCGCTTGTCGTCGGAATCGGCGCATCGGCGGGCGGGCTCACTGCGTTCAAAAAGTTCTTCGCCAACATGCCCGTCGATAACGGCATGGCGTTTGTTTTGGTCCAGCATCTTGCCCCCCATCACGACAGCATGCTTGTCGCATTGATCGCGAATCAAACTGGAATGAAAGTCGTCGAAGCCGGCGACGGCGTGCAGCTTAGCGCAAATTCGATCTTCGTAATCCCGCCCGACGCGACGCTCACGATAAAAGGTGGCGTGCTTCATCTCACAAAGCCGGCGCCGCCGCGCGAGTTGCGTCACCCGATCGACACGTTCTTTCTATCGTTGGCCGAAGACCAAGGCGAGAATGCTGTCTGTATCGTGCTCGCGGGAATGGGACGCGACGGCACGTTCGGGTTGAAGGCGGTCAAGGAGGGCGGGGGCCTTACCATGGCCCAAGCCGAGTATGACGACCACGCGATGCTCGGTATGCCGGGCAGCGCGGCTGCCACGGGCCTTGTCGATCTCGTGCTCCCCGTCGAATCCATGCCGGCACGTTTGATCGCGCATCGCGCGCATTTGATTGAGGTGGCGCGGCGGAAAGATTCCAGCGGCACCCGCACGGACGCGGCCGAGCATTTGGCGGCAATCAGCGCCATCTTGCGAAACGGCATCGGTCAAGACTTCGGGCAGTACAAGGAAAGCACCTTCGTTAGACGGGTGCAGCGGCGCATGCAGGTGTTGCAGATCGACAGCGTTCCCGAATTCATCGCCCGCCTCGAGAAAGAGCCGCGCGAAGTGGAGGCGTTGTTTCGCGACATCCTGATCGGCGTGACACAGTTTTTCCGCGATCCCGATGCTTTCGAGGTGCTGCGGACGGTCGTCATTCCGAGATTGCTCGCGCACAAGGAGGCAAGCGATCAGATTCGCGTCTGGGTGCCGGGGTGCGCGGGCGGCGAGGAAGTCTATTCGATCGCGATCTTGTTTCGGGAGGCGATGGCGCAGCATAGCGGCCCGCCTCAGGTTCAGATATTCGGCAGCGATATCGACGATCGCGCCATCGCGCGCGCTCGG
>JANNEL010000262.1:0-4237 GCA_031378595.1 Alphaproteobacteria bacterium | reverse complement strand
CGATCGGCTGATCCGCCTTGGGGCCGAACACACTGGGGAAGTTCGCGGGGGCGATGCGGCCCGTCATCACGTTCGCATCCGTGACCGTCAGCGGGCCGCCTTTGCGGTAACACGCAGGGCCGGGGTTTGCGCCGGCACTTTCCGGACCCACACGCATGCGGGCGTTTTCGTAGAACAGGATTGAGCCGCCGCCTGCCGCAACTGTGTGGACGGCGAGCATCGGCGCGCGCAGGCGGATGCCGTTCAGCTCGTTCTCGAAGATGCGCTCATAGGTTCCGTCGAAGCGCGAGACGTCCGTCGACGTGCCGCCCATGTCGAAGCCGATGACTTTCGTGAAGCCTGCAGCCTTCGCCGTTTCCGCCATCCCGATCACGCCGCCGGCGGGGCCCGAGAGCAGCGCGTCCTTGCCGGAGAAGTGGTTCGCATCGGCGAGCGCGCCGCTCGATCGCATGAAGCGCAATCGGCCGTCGCGTGCCGCGCCGCCCAGAGGCGCCGACACTTTGTCGACATAACGGCGCAGCACGGGGGAGAGATAGGCGTCGGCAACGGTGGTGTGGCCGCGGCTGACGTATTTCATCAGCGGGCTGACGTCATGACTGACCGAGACTTGGGTGAAGCCGAGACGCTTTGCGATCGCGGCCACGTCGCGTTCGTGCGCGGTGTAGCGGTAGCCGTGCATGAAGACGATCGCGCAGGTGTCGAACCCTTGCGCGCGCGCGGCTTTCAGTTCGGCCTCCGCTTGCGCGCGATCGAGCGGCGTCAAGACTGTGCCGTCAGCTCCGACGCGCTCGTCGATTTCAATCACGCTTTCGTAGAGCGGCGGTGTGAGATCGATCCGGCGAACGAAGAGTTTCGGGCGGTGCTGGTAGCCGATGCGCAGTTGGTCGCGAAGGCCGCGCGTCGTCACCAACACGGTTCGCGCGCCTTTGCGTTCGAGCAGCGCGTTCGTTGCGACCGTGGTTCCCATATGGACTTCCGCGATTTCCGCTTGCGGCAGCTCCGCGTCTTGCGCGAGACCCAGCAAACGCCTAATTCCTTCGATCGCCGCGTCGTCGTAATGTTCGGCGCTTTCGGAGAGAAGTTTGGTGGCGCGTAATTGGCCGTCGGGCCCTAATGCTACGAGATCGGTGAACGTGCCGCCGCGGTCGATCCAAATGTGCCAACGGCCTTGCGTCATAGGTTCGCCTCAATGGCGTTCGATGAAGCGTTGCTGGAGAACGAGCTGATCATGTCGATTTGGGGCAAAATTGCTGGCGTTGCGGCGGGGCTTGCGCTTGGCGGTCCGCTCGGCGCGCTGCTCGGCGGGTTGGCGGGGCATGTACTCATCGATCGCGAGGGACGCGGGCTGCGGCGGCGCGACGACGACGCGCGGGACAACCGCGACGACCGCACCATTCGCGAGCGCGACCAGGTTGCGTTCACGATCGGCGTGATCGCGCTCGCCGCGAAGCTTGCCAAGGCCGACGGTACGGTCACACGTGACGAGGTCGAAATCTTCAAGCGGGTTTTCCCTGTGCCGCGCGAGGAAGAGGGCAATGTGGGACATTTGTTCAATCTCGCCAAGCAGGACGTTGCGGGGTTCGATTCGTATGCCAAGCAGCTTGCTTCGTTGTTCCGCGCCAAGCCCGGCGTGCTGGAAGATTTGCTCGACAGTTTATTCTTGATTGCGAAGGCGGACAACAATCTGCACCCGGCAGAGCTTGAGTACCTGAAGCAGGTGGCACAGATTTTTGGGTTTTCGGCGCATCAGTTCGAACGGATTCGCGCGTCGCATTTTGGGCTGGATCGAGAAGACCCTTACGTCATTTTGGGTGCCGATCGATCGGCGCCGGATGAGGACTTGAAGCGCGCCTATCACAGGCTTGTGCGCGAGAACCATCCGGACAGCTTGATCGCGCGCGGCGTGCCGGAGGAGTTCGTGCGGCAGGCGACGGAGAAACTTGCGGCGATCAACGGCGCCTATGAAGCGATCAAGAAAGAGCGCGGGATCGTTTGATGGCGGATGAAATCAATTCGCCTGCGGTGACGACGCTCGGCAAGAAGACTTTGGCGACCGATGCGGAGCGCGGGTACGTGAAGGCTTCGTTCGTTGCCGGCGAGACATTCGTCAACCGCAGCGGACGCATCTTCGGCGGGTTCTTGGCCGCGATGCTCGACTCGCTTTGCGGGCATGCGGTCAGGCTCACGCATCGCGAACCGAACACGCCGCAGGTGACGCTGGAACTCAAGACCTCGTTCATCGGGCGTGCCGATGTCGGCACGTTGATCGGCGAAGGTTGGGTGCGTCTTCGCGGCATGTCGATCGCGTTCGCGGAGGCCGAGTTGCGCAACGTGGCGGGCGAGCTTGTCGCGAAAGCCAGCGCGACGCTGAAGGTGGGTGCCTAGTCATGAACATCGTCGAGCGGCCGTCGCCGAACTTCAACGAGCGCGTTGGCGTGAGCGGGCCAGACATTCTGATCATGCACTATACGGGCATGCAGTCGTGCCAGGCCGCTGTGACGCGGCTCACCGATGCGGCGTCGCGCGTGAGTTCGCATTACACGGTGGATGAAGACGGCACGATCTACCGGCATGTGGCCGAGACGTTGCGGGCTTGGCACGCTGGCGTGTCGCACTGGCGCGGTGAGACCGACATCAATTCGCGCTCGGTCGGGATCGAGATCGTCAATCCGGGTCATGAGTTCGGCTATCGCGCGTTTCCGGCGGCGCAGATCGACGCGGTCATGAAGCTCAGCCAAAGCATTGTTGCGCGGCATAAGATTCCGGCGCGCAACGTGATCGGGCATTCGGACATTGCACCGGGGCGCAAGGCAGATCCGGGCGAGCTGTTTCCGTGGAGGCAGTTGGCGCACGAAGGGCTTGGCGTTTGGGTCGAGGCGAAAGCAGGTCGTGACGCGTCGCTCATGCGTCCCGACACCGGTGCGCGCGTCGGTGAACTGCAGGCGTCGCTCGTGCGCTATGGTTACGGGCTTGAGATCACGAGCGTGTACGACGAGCCGACCGAGCTCGTGGTTAGCGCATTTCAGCGGCACTTCCGGCCGTCGCTGTTCCATGGCGTTGCCGATGCAGAGACGATGGCCATTCTGCGTGCGTTGAACGAGACGCTTGACGCTGCGGTCTGAGTAGCCATTTATCTGCGCTGAGCCAGAGGGCTGGATGATCGCTGAGGTGCAAACCTTGGAGGAAAGTCCGGGCTCCACGGAAACATAGCGCCGGGTAACGCCCGGCGGGGGCGACCCCAGGGATAGCGCCACAGAGATCAGACCGCCGCGTTCGCGCGGTAAGGGTGAAACGGTGCGGTAAGAGCGCACCGCGCTTTCGGCAACGAGAGCGGCACGGCAAGCCCCGCTAGGAGCAAGACCAAATAGGGATGGCAAATGAGCTGTTTCCGGCTCGTCATCCGGGTAGGTCGCGCGAGGCGTCCGGCGACGGACGTCCCAGAGGAATGGTCATCCAACCCGAAAGGGTGGACAGAACCCGGCTTATAGGCCCTCTGGCTCAACTCTCTCTCTCATTTGGAGCGCAAAAACGCTAAGGTATTGCGCGATTGCACACCGGCGATGTGAGAGACAGTTTATGTCTCTCACATCTCTCATTTCGCGTTGCTTGCAGCAAACGACTGCAAAACAGGCGCTACGCCGCTACATCGGCTGGTGTGCGCGAAAAACGGCGCTACGCGGACGCTACATCGCCGCTACTTGTAGCGGCATCAGTTGGTTTCTCGTAGCAGGCGCGCGCCGCCGTTTTGCGCGCGAGAGCGTTCGCGCGCTCAGGCGCGGGGTTACAGTGCTCAACAGTTTCAAGTCGCAGCCGCGCACCGGTGAGAGTGCGGGAAGTGAGGCGCACCAACGGAACGCTTCACAAATGTTGAGAACAAATATAGAACATCTGGGGCGATTTGTCAATGTGATTTATTGTATGTACAATAATTATGCACTACGAGTGGGATGAGGACAAGCGAAAGCAAAGCCGCCTCAAGCACGGCATAGATTTCGCGATCGTCGAGAACTTCGATTGGAGCACTGCGCTTGTCACGGTCGACGACCGGGAAGACTACGGCGAGCTTCGAGAAATCGCCGTTGGGTTTATCGGCGACCGGCTCCATGTTTTGGCGTTCACGATGCGCGATGAAGACTTGGTTCGGGTGATTATGCTGCGCAGGGCTACGCGCGCGGAGGCGAAACGATATGCGAAAGCGCAAGGGTGACGACTACGACGTGCCGGAGCTGACCGCGCG
>JANNEL010000250.1:0-4309 GCA_031378595.1 Alphaproteobacteria bacterium | reverse complement strand
GCCTGGATGAGTTGGCGCAAGCCTTCAACCAAATAGATGAGCACCTTGCTGGGGTGGCGCGGGTCCACGGGGCCGTCCTGCGACGACAAATGCGTGAGCAGGCTGTTGTCGGCGCCGAAATGCATATCGGACATGCACACGTAGCGAATATCGGTCACTGGGTCGGACTCCGCGCGATGCGTTTCAAAGGGGAGCCGAGACGTGGCGGCCGCGGGCGTTCTTCCACGTTGCCTGGTCGCCGAAGGCGGCCTTGTAGGCCTTCGACGTTTTAGCCCAGCGCAGCAGCGCCTTCGTGTCCTTCAGCGCCGTGTCACCATCGGTGGCGGAAATGATTTTCGTTAAGATTTTTCTTAGATCGCCGGTCGGGTCGGCAACTTCGTGGCCGACCTCGATGACGTGTTTGAGTCCGACCGGCGGGCGGAAGTCGTACTTGTGTTTCTTGTGCGCCTTGATCTGTTCCTGAAGCGCTTGGATGACGTCGGGGATTGTTCCGTGGTTCATCCATGTCGTCGAAAGGCCTTCGATCATCGGATTGTCTTGGCCGGCAAGGAATGTCACAGGCGTCGTCTTGTAGATGACGATCGGCTTGCCGGCGGCGTAAGCGAGGGAGGTTTCGACGACGCTGCCTTCGTCGGGTACGCGACCGTCGAGGTTGAAGACCACGCAGTCGCAACGTGCCAGAAGCTGATAGACGTCGAGCGAGAAGACGACCTTGCGCACAATCGACATCGCCGCTTGGCCTATTTCGCTGGCGATCTGGGGATAGTTCAGGAGCTGCATGACGCGGCCGACTTCGATGCCGTCGCGCTGCGGCAAGTAGGTCAGATAACCGATGCTCTCAAGCGCGGTCGCGAGCTTTTGCTGTTCCCACAGATCACCCGCGGTGAACATCGGTCCAGAGCAATAAACGATGTGCTGTTCCATTTCCTACCTTCGAAGGTTGTTGCTTCTCATGACAGTATTTTCGAGGCGGCGCGCAAGTCCGGTGTGTCCAAACCTTCGGCGAACGGGCGGCGCGCGTCGGCGACGAGCGCACGTGTTTCCGCATTTGCCAGCAGGTCGTGAAGCGTCAACGTTGCTCTCAGGCGCAGCGTATGCGTGCCGCGTGTTGTAGCCTCCGCGACGGCCGCGCGTAGAGCCGTTTCGGAGCCCTCACGATCGTTCTTGGCGGCGAGCAGAGTGCCCTGCAGGCGCAGGAGTTCGGCGTCGAGGAAGTGCTGGCGGAGAAACTGGCCGATCTGTTGGCCCATGCCGACGATGCCGAGCGCGGCGTCGATGTTGCCCGCGGCTCTCTGCGCTTCGGCCAGAATGACGAAGCCAAGCGTTGCGCCGGCACGGCTTGCGGTTGCTGCTAGTTTTTCGAGCGCCACGGTGGCATCGTTGAGGGCTTGTGGCGAGCCCTCGATGCACCGGCTTGCCCTAACTAGAAGGCTCAACCCAGACCAGAACGGAAACTGCAGCTTCTCGCAGAACGCATGATTCTCGTCGGCGATCTGATAGGCCAAATCGTACTCGCGCCGGAAATAGTGGTTCATCGCGAGAAACGATCTGGCGGCGGCGAGGCTGAGCGCGGATTCGATTTGTTCCGCCAGCCTTACGCCCGCGCGCGCGCGTTCCAGTCCCGCGTCGGGTTGGCCGAGCCACCATTCGGCGCCTGCGGCCGCGCCGTATGCGATCACGCCCTGATCGGTACCGACGCCATAGGTCACGAGTTTGAAGTCACCCGGCTCGTACGCGGCGATCGCTAGATTTGCGTGCTCGCGCGCGCTTTGGCCCTCGCCGATCTGCATCAGCGCGGTCGCGATCGTCGAGTGCGCGCGCAGTCTGCCGATGCGGTCCTGCGCCGTATCGGCAAGGGAGAGAATTTTGTTTCCGAGTTCTACGGCTGCATGGCATTCGCCGACGCCGAGCCGGTAGGCCGCGAGCCCGTTCAGAGCGGACGTCGTCTCGTTCGCGTCGCTGAGGTTTTCGGCAAGTGTCGATGCGCGTTCCCAAACCGGCAAAAGCTCGGGCGAGCCGAAGCCCCGAACGCCCATGAGGGCGTTGCCTAAAAGAATTTGCAGGCTCATTTCCAACTCGTCGCGGGCGGTGTTCGGCTTGACTGAGCCAAGCGCGGCAAGGCCGCGGCGGTAGTGAACTGAGGCTTCGTCGATCGCCGCCTGCTCTGCCGCGCGGCGGCCGGCGGTGCGGTACCAATCGGCTGCGTCGACGAATTGCTCGGCACCGTTCAAGTGCCAGGCGACGAGTTCGGGTTGGCGCTGCGCGCGTTCGTCGAACTCGCCTTTGAGCGCATCGGCGACGCGGGCGTGAATTTTCCGCCGTTCGCTCTTCAGCAACGACTCGTAGGCCGCGTCGCGGATGAGTGCGTGGCGAAAGGTGTAAACGCGATCGGCGATCCCTTCGCTGCGTACGATGTTTTGGTTGGTGAGTTGGCGGATCGTCTCGGTCACGTCGTCGGGGGCCACGCCGAGCACCGCTGTGAGCAACGCTTGATCGAAGTCCCGCCCCAGGGTCGCTGCGATCTGCGCCGTGCGTTTGGGCTGAGGGCCAAGCCTGTCGAGTTGCGCCATCAACAGCGCTTCGAGCGTCGGCGGAAGGGATGGAAGTGCGGTGCTGTCCGCGGCCGCAAGCTTGGTCAGCTCTTCGATGAAGAGCGGATTGCCGCCGGCGCGAGCGACAATTTGCGAAAGCGAGTCGAGCGAGAGCTTTGCTTCGCCCGCACTGGCTTGCGCCAGCTCGAGGGCTTCGGTTTGCCCCAAGCCGTCGAGTGCGATTGCTTCGACCGGTGCCGTGCACTGAAACTTGAAGTGGGGGCGGTGCGTGACGACGCAGAGGATCGGCAACGCTTCTTTGCGCTCGATGAGATGGGCGGCGAGTTCCTGGGTGCTGGGATCGCTCCAATGCATGTCTTCGCAAATGAGGGCGACCGGCGCTTGTGCGGCGAGTTGCTCCAGCCAGGCCTGCAACGTTTCGAGCGTTCGCCGACGCGCGATTTCGGGGCTCTCGACCGCGTCCGTTCGCTCGACGGGAAGCTTGAGCAGCTGCGCCATGAGGTGAAGCGCGTCCGGCGCGGTCAGACCTGCTGTGCCAAGGCCGTCGCGCAGTTTGGCGAGTTGCTCGTCCTCGGCCATACCGTCGGCAAGGCCAAGCCTCCTGCGGATCAGTTCGATGAACGGGTGCAGCGGCGTCGCCTCGGCCATGGCGGAGCACTGCGCTTGCAGCCAAATGTGAGGTTCGTTCGCGATAGCCGCTTGCAGGTCGCCGATGAGTGTCGACTTGCCGACGCCCGCCTCTCCCGAAACGGTCACGCCGCGGCACGCACCTGCGCGCGCAAGGCGCCATTGTTCGAGGAGACGTTCCTTTTCGCTGCGCCGGCCCACCATGCCGCTTTGTCCCGGTAGTTGCCGGGGTGTGTCGGCCGATGCAGCTTTGGTGATGCGAAACGCTTCGATCGCACGCGTCACGCCCTTTAGTGCCAGGGGGCCCACGCTTTCGCTTTCGAACTTGCCGCGTAACAGCGCGCGCGTGGACTCGCTCACCAGGACCGAACCCGGCTCGGTCATCGATTGCAGGCGGGCGGCGATGTTGACGGTCTCGCCGAAGATGACGGATCGCTCGGTGCCGGCCGAAACGCCGACGACGGCGGGGCCCGTGTGGACTCCGACGCGGGCTTCGAGCCGGAGTTGTTCGGCACCGGGCGCGTGCGACTGGCGGATGTGGTCGAGTTCGGCGAGGAGTTCGAGCGCCGCGGCGACGCTGCGTGCCGCATCATCCTCGTGTGCTTCCGGAAAACCGAAATAGACGAGTAAGCCGTCGCCGAGGAACTGCGCAATGTAACCGCCGTACCTCGTGAAGACGCGCTTTCCGGCTTCTTGATAGGCCAGGATGAGTTCGGCGACGTCTTCGCTGTCGAGGGATTCGGTGAGGCCGGTGTAGTTGACCAAGTCGCAGAACAGAACCGTGAGCTGCCGACGTTCGCCGACCATCTGCGTTTCCGGTTTGGCGCGGCCATCCCCTGCAGGCACTTGGATGTGCCTCCTGTGATTTCAGGAAGGTTCGCATGGGCAGCAGTGGGGTTGCAACTTAGGGTGTGCGTGTCGTCCGCCTTCGCCAAGGGGCATCGGCGGACATCAGTTTTTCTAAGCTCGCTTGGCTCGCTCAAGAAAAACTAGTGGACTGACTCTAACGCTTTCTTCCCGCGCTTGACAGCGGCGAGCACTTTCTTGGGATCGGCGGTCCAGACAAATGGCTTTGGCTCGTCGTTGGTATCGTCGATGAAGCGCTTGATGGCGCTCTGCAATTCGTGAAC
>JANNEL010000248.1:0-9212 GCA_031378595.1 Alphaproteobacteria bacterium | reverse complement strand
CGTTACCTCTGAATGAATGTTGCTTCGTTTTCGTTAATCTTTGTGCGAGGTTGCTGCCCGAAACGCTCCGTATTCGCGAAGGACGAACGTCATGGCCAATCGCCAAATCCACATCGTCGAATTACCGAAAGACAAGCTCGGCCCCGAACACTTCCGCCTCGCCGAAGCCGCGATGCCGCAAGCCAAAGACGGCGAACTTCTACTGAAGACGAAGCTGATCTCGCTCGACGCCGCGAACCGCGCGTGGATGCAAGGCGCCACCTACCGCGCCGCGATCGAAGCGGGGCAGGTGATGGCCGGCGGCGCCGTCGCCGAAGTTGTCGAAGCAAAAGCCCCGGGCTTCGCGAAAGGCGACCTCGTCTTCACCGACACCGGCTGGCAGGAATACGCGACTCTACCAGCGAAGCATGCCCAGAAGCTTCCGCGCATCGAACCGCTCTCGCATCTGTTGAGCGTCTATGGCATTGCCGGTCTCACCGCCTATTTCGGCCTGCTCAATGTCGGCAAACCGAAGGCTGGCGAAACCGTCGTCGTCTCGGCGGCAGCCGGGTCCGTTGGCGTTTTCGTGGGCCAAATCGCAAAGCTGAAAGGCTGCCGCGTGGTCGGCATCGCGGGCGGCGAAAAGAAATGCCAGTGGCTCGAACGCGAACTCGGCTTCGACGCAACGATCGACTACAAGGCGAAGGCGGTCGGCGGCGCACTGAAAGAAGCGGCACCCAAAGGCATCGACGTGTACTTCGACAATGTCGGCGGCGACATTCTGGAAGCCTGCCTCTTCCGCATGAACAACCACGGCCGCATATCGTGCTGCGGCGCAGTCAGCCAATACGACGGCGCCGCTCCGCGAACCGGCCCCCGCGGCATCCCCGGCCTCATCGTGACAAAGCGCCTGACGATGCAAGGTTTCATCGTGATGGACTTCAACGCCGAGCGCGACAAAGCCTTCGCCGACCTGCAGGGCTGGGTAAAGTCCGGCCAAATCAAAGTCCCCGAAGACATCATGGACGGCCTCGAAAACACACCGAAGGCCCTCATCGGCCTCCTCGCCGGCGACAACTTCGGCAAACGCATGGTGCGTGTGGGGTAGGCTCAGCGCGGTTGCAGGCAAGCCGAAGTGCCGCCACAATCACGCGACACACTGCGTCCATGATCGCAAATGCCAACGAAATTCCCCAGCGCGACGAAGAAATCGCCACGCAGGTCGTCGATGCCGCGTTTCGGGTGCATGCGGAACTCGGACCTGGCCTTCTGGAGTCGGCGTACGAGCACTGCCTCGCCTTCGAACTCAGGTCTCGCGGCCTTCGCGTTGAGCAGCAGGTTCCAATGCCGATCGTCTATCGCGGGGAAAAGCTCGACGCCGGCTATCGCATCGACTTACTTGTCGAAGCGCGAATTATCATCGAAGTGAAAGCGGCGTCCGACCTGGCGCCCATCCATCAAGCGCAATTATTGACCTATCTCCGCCTGTCCGATTGCAGAATCGGTTTTCTGATGAATTTCAACGAGCGCTCGTTCAAATCAGGTCTGAAGCGTTTCGTGCTGTAGAAGTAGTTGAACCACGAACAGCACAAAGAACACGAAGCGCTCGGGCAAATAGACGAGCGCCTGTTCGCGTTTGGCCGCGGATCTGGCGCTTCGCGCCGAAGGTGTTTTCCGGCGCGAAGCGCCATCAAGGCGTTGCAACGCAAGACTTTTGTTCAGTGGCTAGAGTGCTTCGTGTTCTTTGTGCTGTTCGTGGTTCAATCTACTTCTTCACCGCTTCAATTAGCGCCGCCCGGGCTGCTTGCCGCTCGATGCGCCGTCGATGGGCACAGTCTGCCCGGTCTTCACTCGGTCCATGACGACGCTCGTCTTGTAGCGCTGGACGTGCGCGTCGGCAGAGAAGAGTTCGCGCGAAATCTGCTCGAAGTGTTCGACGTCACGCGCGAGAACGATCAGCAGCAAATCGGTGTCGCCGGTCACGTTATAGATCTGCTGCACCTCCGGCGCCGCCTTCAACCGCTTCTTGATCGCGGCGACCTCGCTCACGCGCACCTTCTCCAGAATGATTTCGACGATGAACGTCATCGTGAATCCAAGCACCCTGGGATCGAGCACGGAAACATCCGCGGTGATGACGCCGCTCTCGCGGAGCTTTGCGATGCGACGGTGCACCGCCGACGGCGAAAGTCCGGCCTTGCGCGCGAGCTCGTCCACGCCAATTCGGTTGTCGTGCTGAAGGTATGAGGCGATGAGAAGGTCTTGCTTGTCGCTCATGCAAAATCGACGCGTTTCAAAGGTCAAGGACGCAAAGTTCTCGCACACATCCATCCCAATCGAGGAGATGACGGCGAAATACTGAGCTAGAATGCGAGAATGCAGCACCGAAACATCCTTGTCCAAGCCCTCTTTGCCCTCACGCTTCTGGCCGTGCCGACACGGGCAGAGCCCATCGACCCGAACAAGCTCGACGCCGCAGCATACGACCGCGAACTTGAGCGCCGCTTCCAATATGGCCCGCCGAAACCCGAACCCGTCGAAGTACCGGACGCGCGCGCCGGGCAAGCGGCGGACGCCGCCTATTTTGCGGCCTTCCCGAACTTCGACCGGGCATATTCGCCAAGCGCGCGCGCAGAGGCGCAGCGCCAAGCAAAGGCACTCGCCGCCGATGCGCGAAACATCAGCCACGAACAATTCGTCCTTCGCGTCGCCGAGATCGCAGCGCTCGCCGACAACGGCCACACGGCAATCGGCGAAAACGCGTTCCGCAAGGACACGCCGCGCCTGCCGCTTCGCACGTTCCTGTTCGCCGACGGTCTCTACATTCTATGGGCCAACCCAAACGTCGCCGATCTATTGGGTGCCCGTATCGACACGATCGACGGCAAACGCATCGACGCGGTCTACGCCGTCATCCGCCGCTATCACGGTGGCACCGAAGCGCGCCGCCGCGTGCGCCTGATTCCGATGCTCGAATCCCCGGCACTGCTGCAAGCCGCCGGCGTCGCAAAGGAACACAACGCGCTCACCTTGACCGGCGTCCTCGCCAACGGCACGCCGTTCGTTCGCAGGGTCGAAGCCGAACAGCGCGACCGCTCCGCGTGGGTTTCGAACACGGTTCGCACGCTCTATCCGCGCGCACCCGAAGGCATGGTGAGTCTGCTCAAACCGGACGGCAACGTACCCGTCTACCTGCAAGCCCCGACAAAACTCTTCAACATGGCGCCCTTGCCGCGCCAAGGACTGTACGTCGGACTCGGGTATAATATGGATGGCGACGAAGAACCTATCCGCCCCTTCCTGGACGCGACCCTCGCGCGCGTGCGCGCGGATCACCCTACGTTCGTTGTCCTCGACATGCGCATGAACGGTGGCGGCGACTACACAACGACGTACGCATTCGCGCGCGAACTCCCGAACGCAGCCGTGCGAGCGAACATCTACATCCTAACTTCGCCCTGGACGTTCTCCGCCGCGATCACGACGGTGGCCGCTCTCAAAGAAGCAGGCGGCGACCGCGTGAAAATCGTCGGTGAGGAAGTCGGCGATCGCCTGGATTTCTGGGCGGAAGGCGGTTCGTTCAAACTGCCGAACGCGTTCCTGTCCGTCAGCTACGCTGCAGGACGCCACGTCTACAACGCCCCCTGCACCGACCGCGAAACCTGCTTCTGGCTAAACGACCGCTACCCGGTGCGCGTCAAGACACTGCGCCCAGATATCGAAGCGCCGCTCACCTTCGCCGCCTACCGCGCAGGCCGCGATCCCGCGATGGATGCAGTCTTAGCGAGACAAGGTGGGCAATAGGGATCGACTAACCCAGCAACTTCCCAGGATTCATAACACCCGCCGGGTCGAGTTCCCGCTTCACCGCTTTGAGCACGCCGATCCCCGTCGCACCCTTCTCGGCCTCAAGCCACGGCACATGGTCTTCGCCGACGCCGTGGTGATGCGTGATCGTGCCGCCCGCGCGCACGATAGCATCTGACGCGGCGCCTTTGATGCCCCGCCATTGTCCGATGGGATCGTTCAAATCGCGCGGCCAGACATAGGTGAAATAGAGGCTCGCGCCGTCGTGGTAGGCGTGGCTGATATGCGCAAGCACGATGCCGTGCGCGCCTTTCGTCGGCGCCTTCGCGCGCATAGCCTCATCGAGCGCGCCGCGCACCGCCTTGCACAACGCATCGATATTCGACCACGTCGTCGCCGTTTCAAGCGTGTCGACGCCGAGGCCACGATCCATCATCGGATCGCGCGAATAGGGCCCGTGAAACCGGCCCTGGTACCAGCGGTTGGCGGGTGAGCGCCCGACGCCGATCCCGCCGCACGCGCGAATGATCTTCCGCGCAGCGCCGATGCCATAGTCCACGCGATCTTGCTCGCCCTCGAACCCCAAGATCATCGCGCACGGTTTCTCACCCATGCCGCGCGCACTCAAATAGCGCGCTTGAAGCTTGTCCTTGAGCGTCGGCTCGGCGCCCGCCTTCCCGAACGCCTGGAAGAAATAAGTCTCGTCCGGATCGGAAAGCCGCATCGTCGCCGTCGGCAGTTCCGCCTGCACCATGCGGCGAACGGCCAACGCCCCGCTCGCGAAATCCGGAAACAGATAGGCTGCATAATCGCTCGCCTCCGGCACCGGATGAATGCGCACGGTGGCCTCCGTGATCACGCCGAACGCGCCTTCCGAGCCCACGATCAGCGCGCGCAAGTCCGGCCCCGCGGCGGACGCGGGCAGGGCAGGCAGACGCCACAATCCCTTCGCCGTCGCAACCGACGCGCCCGCGAACCAATCGCCAGCGCGGCCATAGGCGTTCGACTGCTGCCCCGCGCCTGACGCCGCGAGCCAACCGCCCAACGTCGAAAACTCGAACGACTGCGGATGGTGTCCGAGCTTGAAGCCTTGGGCGGCAAGCGCCTTCTCAAGGTCGACGCCATAGATGCCGGCCTCCGCCGTCGCTGTCAGCGACGTCTTGTCGATCGAGATAAACTTGCTCATCGCCGTGAGGTCGAGCGCGATCACCGCCTCGAACCCCTTCGCCGATCCGGTGAGCCCGCCAACCACGCTTGAACCGCCCGCGAACGGCACCACCGCGACACGCTCGGCCGATGCCCAAGAGAGCACACGCACGACCTCGTCGCTCGTCTTCGGATAGACGACCGCATCCGGCGCATCCGAAAGATCGCCCGCGCGCAGCTTCAACAGATCGAAGTAACTCTTGCCCCGCGCATGAGAGGCGCGCTCAAACGTATCGTCGCGAACTTCCGCAATCGCCGCCAACGCCGCACGCTTCGCGCCGAGCCGCGGCGCCGCCAACGATATTTCTTCCAATTTCTTAGCCGGCGTCTGCGGCAGCGCGCCGGTGCCGAGCTGTTGTGCCATCCACCCAAACGCGGGCTCGCGCCCCTCAAGCGGATTGTGCGCCTTCACCCACCCCCACCCGTTCCAACGCGTATCCTTGCGATCAACCGGCATTCGAAAGCACTCCGTTCGCGCGCATCAGCGCGCATTCTGATTCAGCCTAACCACAAAGACACAAAGGCACAAAGCCGCTGCTGCCTCTTCGTGCCTTTGTGTCTTTGTGGTGAATCTGAATCAACGTCGCGCTATCCCGCGAAGGGAGCTCACGCCCGGAACTTGAGCGCCTTCGGCAGAACCTCGAACATCGCGGGCAGGATACCCGGGCCCTCGCCGTCGGCTTCGATGTAAACGGGCGCGCCGGCCGTCGCCTCGACCGGCGTCGCGATCACCGTCTTGCCGCGAAACACGCGCACGTTCGGGTTGTTCACATGCGCGCCGGTCTTGAGGTCCTGCAACGACTTCAGCGCGCTGCCCAGCGGCGCATCTTGCATGATGATGACGTCGAGCAGACCGTCGTCCGGCGCCGCATCGGGCGCAACGCGCATACCGCCACCGAAGAACTGCCCGTTGCACACCGCGCAGGTCGAAAGCAGCACGACCTCGTCGAACACGTTATCGACCTTCAGCCGCACCGGCTTGGCCTTGTAACCGAACAGCGAGGTCAGGCTCACCCACGTGTAGACGAACCCACCCAAAACGCCCTTCAGCTTCGACCGGTTCACGCGATCGACCACATGCCCGCTCAAACCGAAGCTCGCGATATTCGCGAAATGGCGCGACCCGGTCTTGCCCTCCGGCGTCACGAAGGTGAAGCGCCCGACGTCGATGCGGCGCACGCGACCTTCCGCGATCCGCTCCAGCGACGCATCGAAGCCCGCGTCGATATCGAACGTCTTGCGGAAGTCGCCGCCGGTGCCGAGATTGAGCAGCGCGAACTCCGCTTCAGGATTGATCGCCTGTCCGTTCTGGAAGAAGCCGTTGACGACCTCGTTGATCGTACCGTCGCCGCCGACCGCAACGACGCGCTCATACCCGTCATGCAGCGCATGTGTCGTGATGCGCGTGGCGTCCATCGGCGCATTGGTCAGCGCAACGGTGATCGGCCCCGCAACTTCCGCAAGCCGTTCGGCGATCGACTGCGCGTCGCGCCCCGTCTTGCCGCCGGCCGAGCGCGGGTTGATGACCGCCAGAGTTTTCATGCGCGCCCCAAAGCCTCATAGCGCCAACCGATCGACGCCACTTGTCGCTTCTTCTCGTCGTCGCTCCAGCCAAGCATCTGGCCCATCAGGCCCGCAACGCCGTCGACGGCCGAAGGCTCCAACGGTCCGAGCGTACCGAGCCCGGTCCGCCGGAACAAAACGTCGTCGAGCGTCAGTGCCATCTCGGATCGTACGGCGAACGCGACTTGCGCAGCAATATCCGGCAGCCTCTGCGAGACCGTGCTGAGCAACGATTTGTCGTCGTTTCCGAGCGCCAACACTTGGCCCGCACGCGCGCCGTAGTTGCGCGCCAAGTTCTGAGCGATGGAAGGCGAGGGCGCAGCGAGCGTCGCGACGAACGGCTTGAACCGCCCCGTGGACCCCGGCAACGCCACATCGCCGGTATCGCAGGCCTTACCCCCGCCGAGCTTCGCCGCAATCTTGTCGACGCATTTCTCCGCGTTGTCGCGCGAGGTCGTCCACTTGCCGCCGATCGCCGAGATCAAGTTCGAAGGCCCGCCCTCCGCGCCATGATCGACAAGCTCCGCCCGCCGGCTCGCGTTGTAACTGTCCTTCGACCCGCTATCGACCAACGGCCGCAAACCCGCATACGCATAGTGCACGTGCTCGCGCGCAAGTTTGAGCGTGGGTAAAGCCTCGTTCACGTAGGCGAGATAATCGACGATCTCGCTCTCGCTCACCTTCAACGCATCGGGCTTCTCCGAGAACACCGTATCCGTCGTGCCGATGATCGTGTGATCGCGCCACGGCAGCACAAAGATGTGGCCACCCTTATGGCTGACCGCGAGCGCATGCCCGTTCGTCAGCTTGCGCGTCACGATGTGAATGCCTTTCGAGCGCATCAGCTTGTGCGAAGCCTCGCCACCCGAGATGAGCTCCAGCAACCGGTCCGCCCAAGGCCCCGCCGCATTCACGAAGAGCCGCGCCTTCACGACGGCCTCGTCGCCCGTGATCGCATCGCGCACGCGTACGGACCCGACACCGCCGTTCGCCTGCTCGAACGCAACAGCCTCGGCATAGTTGGCAACCACCGCGCCATGCGCCGTCGCATCAATCAAGCACTCGAGCCCCAGCCGCTCCGGCGAATACATCTGGCAGTCGTGATAGAGCAGCGCGCCAGCCAAGCCCTCGCGCGCGATCGCAGGTTCCAACCGCTGCGCCTCCGCCGCCGAAATCGCGCGATGCGCCGCCATGTGTTGGTCGGGATCGTCTAACCGGTTGCGGTCGAACGCGAGCAGGTCATAGACGGTCAAGCCCGCGCCCACGAACCAACTCTCCGCCGCGCTTTTCACCGGCAGCATGAACTGCAGCGGATAGACCATATGCGGCGCGATCTTCTCCCACACGCGCCGCTCCTTCAGCGACTCGCGAATGAGCCCGAACTCGAACGTCCGAAGGTAACGCAGGCCCCCATGCACCAGCTTCGAAGAGCCCGACGACGTCCCGCAGGAGAAGTCGCGCTTCTCGACCAGCGCCACCGAAAACCCGCGCCGCGCCGCATCCCGCGCGATGCAAGCCCCTGTAATCCCGCCGCCAATGATGGCGATGTCGAACGTCGCGTTAAGCGCCCGAAAATTGCGTTGCATGGACCTTGGGGGGAGATAGCTGCCTCCCGCACTCCTTATATAGGCGTGACAGGCCTGTCACCCCTCGCCTTGTCGCGGGCCCTTTTGTAGGCTCGGGGCCAATCGTCATTCACCAAACGGAGCCACCGCGCCCATGCCCCAAGTCAAAGCGAACGGCCTCTCCTTCGAAGTCGAATCTTTCGGTCGCGAATCCGATCCGACCATCCTCCTCGTCATGGGTTACTCGGCACAGCTCACCCGCTGGCCCATGGCGATGTGCCAAGGCCTCGTCTCGCACGGATATCGCGTCGTGCGCTTCGACAACCGCGACGTCGGCCTGTCGGAGAAACTCGAGAGCCTGGGCCGCTTCAACGCAATGGAGGCGTTTGCGAAAGTGGCGTCCGGCCAACCGCTTGCAAGCCCCTACCTCTTGAAAGACATGGCCGCCGACGCCGCCGGCATCTTGGACGCGATGAATATCAAACGCGCACACGTGGTTGGCGCCTCGATGGGCGGCATGATTGCGCAGATGATGGCGTTGAACCACCCGGACAAACTGCTGAGTATGACCTCGATCATGTCGTCGACCGGACGTCCCGGACTTCCGGCAGGCACGCCCGAAGCGATGGCCGTGCTGACGACGCCGCCCGCGAACCTCGAACGCGACACGCGCATCGCGCACGCCATGAAAGTCTGGCGCATCATCGGCAGCAAGCCGCCTTACGCCGCGACCGATGCCGAACTCCGCGCGCAAGCCGAACAAGACATCGACCGCACGCCCTACTATCCGGACGGCATGGCGCGTCAGCTGGTGGCGATCCTCGCGTCCGGCCCGCGCCACGAGTTGCTGAAGGCCGTGAAGACGCCGACGCTCGTCATCCACGGCGTCGACGATCCGCTTGTCAACGTTGAAGCGGGCAAAGACACGGCCGCCAGCATCCCCGGCGCGCGGCTGAAACTGATCGACAAGATGGGCCACGACATACCGCCGAAACTCGTGCCCGTGCTCGTGCGCGAGATCGCGGACTTCACCGCCGAAATCGACGCGAAAGCGGCTTGAGCCATGCGCGTCAAAGCGAACGGCACCGAAAC
>JANNEL010000244.1:0-1615 GCA_031378595.1 Alphaproteobacteria bacterium | reverse complement strand
GTTGCTGCTTGAAGATACGCACTCATGTTATCGCGGCGATCGGACGAAGCGACATGCGTGGGGTTATGGCTGCGGGGCCTGTCCGGCTTGCGAGTTGCGCGCGAACGGCTGGGGGCAGTACAAGGCGCGCCTCTCATGACTTATGCCGTCAAGGAAATATTCTACACGCTGCAAGGCGAGGGGATGCGCGCAGGCCGCGCGGCAGTGTTTTGCCGGTTTGCGGGCTGCAATTTGTGGACGGGCCGCGAGGAAGATCGCGCGGACGCGGTATGCAAATTCTGCGACACGGAATTCGTCGGAACGAATGGCGCGGGTGGCGGTAAGTTCGAGAACGCGGCCGCGCTGGCGGACGCCGTCGCGAAGCAATGGTCGGCGAACGGCGAGGGTAAACGATATGTCGTGTTCACCGGCGGTGAGCCGTTGTTGCAGCTCGATCACGAATTGATCGTCGAGGTGCATGTGCGCGGGTTCGAAATTGCGGTCGAGACCAACGGAACGATCGCGGCGCCTGAAGGCATCGACTGGGTTTGCGTCAGTCCGAAGGCCGGTTCCACGTTGGTGCAAAAGCGCGGGAACGAGTTGAAGCTCGTCTATCCGCAGGCCGGCGCCGAGCCAGAGCGGTTTCAGGACCTTGCGTTCGAGCATTTTCTCCTGAGCCCGATGTGGGGCGACAAAACGGCAGATAACATGCGCGCGGCGGCGCGCTATTGCATGGAACATCCGCGCTGGCGGCTCAGCGTGCAGACGCATAAGTGGATTGGGATACCGTGACGCTATCGATTACCAAAGAATTTCGCTTTGACGCCGCGCATTTTTTACCGACGGCGCCGAAAGGGCATCAGAATTCGCGGATGCATGGGCATTCGTTCGTCGCCGTCGTAACGCTCGAAGGGGCGCCCGATCCGGCGAAAGGATGGATCCGGGATTTCGCCGATGTTGATGAAGCCGTCGCGGTGCTGCGTGCGCGGCTCGACCATCATCTCTTAAACGAGATCAAAGGGCTTGAGTTGCCGACGCTCGAGCGGTTGGCGCGGTTCATCTTCGACGACTTGAAGACGACGTTGCCGGAGATCGCGTCGTTGGCGGTGCGGCGCGACTCGCTGGGTGAATCCGCGATCTATCGGAGGGCGTGATGGCGAAGGATAAACTCACGCAGTTGGGGGCACCGTCGAAGCTGCCCGCTTCGCCCGATGAGGCGGTGTTGGAGCGGGTTCCCAACCCGTACACCGACAGCGACTATCTCGTTCGTTTTACGGCGCCGGAGTTCACAACGCTTTGTCCCGTGACCGGACAGCCGGACTTCGCTCATCTCGTGATCGACTATGCGCCCGGGAAATGGATCGTCGAGTCGAAGTCGCTGAAGCTGTTCCTGGGCAGCTTCCGCAATCATGCGGGGTTCCACGAGCACTGCACGATTGGGGTCGGCAAGCGCGTCGTTGAAACGATCGCGCCGAAATGGCTGCGCATCGGCGGTTACTGGTATCCGCGCGGCGGCATGCCGATCGACGTCTTTTGGCAAATGGGCAAGTTGCCGGCGGGCGTATGGCTCCCCGACCAGGGTGTCAGGCCCTATCGCGGGCGGGGCTGAACGATGTCGGCCCGACTGTGCGGGGCG
>JANNEL010000230.1:0-8051 GCA_031378595.1 Alphaproteobacteria bacterium | reverse complement strand
GCCGGTTTGGTGCACGAAAATCGCATCGAAGCTCGTGCGGACGTACACGGACAAACACGGGCTTAAAGACCTGGTCAAAGAGCTGCTTGATGTGGACCTGTCGAAACAGCAGCAAAGCTCCGACTGGGGTGCGGCGAAATTGAGCGATGCGCAGCTCTCTTATGCCGCTTCCGACGTGTTGCATCTTCACAAGCTGAAAGCCGCGCTGGATGCCATGCTCATCCGCGAGGGACGGCAGGAATTGGCGCTGAAGTGCTTTGGTTTTGTGAACACGCGGTCACAACTCGACCTGGCAGGCTGGGCGCTTGAGGATATCTTCGCGCACTGATGCAGCGTTAACCCGTAAACCCCCGGATCGCCTTGATTTGAGGGGGGCAAACGGCGATACTGATTTGAGTTGGCATGACGTTCGCGTGGGCGCCTTTTTTGCGCCGCACACTCAAGACAAACGTGGCTCGCGTGCATGCCCGGTTTGCGAGTTTCGCTCTGATGACAGCCTTCCCTGATTCTCACACCAGCGCCGATCTTGACGCGGCGCGTCGCGTGCTTGCCGTCGAGGGCGAGGCGTTGGGCGCATTGGCGCGTTCGCTCGATGCGCGCTTCACGAAGGCGATCGATCTCCTCATCGGAATCGAGGGCCGCGTGATCGTGAGCGGCATGGGCAAGAGCGGGCATATCGGCAGCAAGATCGCGGCAACCTTCGCCTCAACCGGAACGCCTTCGCAGTTCGTGCACCCGGGCGAGGCCAGCCATGGCGACCTTGGGTTCGTGACGCGCAAGGACGGCGTGCTCTTGCTTTCGAATTCCGGCAAGACGTCGGAGCTCACCGACATCATCGATTTCACCCGCCGCAACGCCATTCCGATGATCGCGATCACGGCGGGCGCCGACTCGCCGTTGGCGCAGCATGCGGACGTGGCCTTGATCTTGCCGCCCGCACGCGAAGCCTGCGCGATCGAGATGGCGCCCACGACCTCGACCACGATGCAGCTGGCGCTGGGCGATGCCTTGGCGGTGGCGTTGATGACGCGGCGCGGGTTTACCGCCGACGATTACCGCGAACTGCATCCGGGCGGTTCGCTTGGCCGCAAGCTCGTGCGCGTCGCCGACATCATGCACACCGGCAGCGAGCTTCCGATCGTCGACGAAAACCGCGTGATGAGCGAGGTCTTGATCGAGATCACCTCAAAGCGCTTCGGCTGTGCCGGCGTCGTCAACGCGCAAGGCGGGCTGATCGGCGTGGTGACCGACGGCGACTTGCGGCGGCATATGCAGAACGACCTCTTGAAGCAGCGCGCCAAGGACGTGATGACCGCCAAGCCACGGCTGATCCGCACCGGCGCGCTCGGCGGCGAGGCGTTGCGTTTGATGAACCACCATGCGGTGCCGGTGACGTGTCTCTTCGTCGTCGCCGATGAGGACGTTGCCAAGGCGACGCCCAAGCCCGTGGGCATCGTGCATGTTCACGACTGTCTGCGCGCAGGGGTCGCTTGAACCCCATGGCGGTGGAAACTTCGACGGCCCCACGTACGCGTCTGGACCAGTGGCAAAGCCGGGTACGTCCGGATGCCGGAACGACGCTTGGCTACAGCCGCTTTGTGCGCATCATGAAGGTGATGCTGCCGCTTGTTGCCGTGTCGCTGATCGTGCTCGTCGTGATCTATTCGTCGAAAGGGCGCGAGGCTGTCGTGACAATCACGTCGACGCAGATGGACTCCGTCGACAAGGACCGCCAACTCGTCAATCCGAAGCTGACCGGCACCGACGGGCGCGGACAACCGTTCACGGTCACCGCAAAGGGCGCGACGCAAGCGCCTGGCAAGGCGCGGCGGATGACGATCGATGAGGTCACCGCCGACATCACGATGCAGGACAAGAGCTGGGTGCAGGTCGGCGCGATCAAGGGCGAGCTCGACGTCGAGGCCAAGACGCTCGACCTCACGAACTCGATCAACATCTATTCCGACCAAGGTTACGAGTGCCACACGGAAGCGGCGCGCTACGACTTCGGCAGCGGCCTTTTGAAGGGCGACGCGCCGATCAAGTGCCAGGGGCCGATGGGCCTTTTCACCGCACAGAGATTCGAAGGCCTGCGTGACCCGCGTGTGCTGCGCTTCATGGGCGGCGTTCAGACGACCTATGTGCCGACAGCGCGCGCCGGCGAAGCGGCCGTTGCCGCCGAGACCAATCCTGAAGGCATCGCCGAGGCGTTGCCCGATGACGAGGCGGCATACGTTCCGCCCCCTGCACCTGCTCCTACCCCCACGGCACCGCAATCGCCGCTGACCGTCGTTCAACCCAAAGCGAAACCCACGCCATGAAACCGATTCTCGTTGCAGCTGCCGCCGTTGCTTTCGCTGCAAGCGCGCAGGCGCAAAGCGGCGTGCCGAACCCGTTCTCCGGCATGGGCCGCGACAGCGACAAGCCGATCGCGATTGCGGCCGACACGACGACGGCGGATTTGCGCAGCGAAACTGCGACCTATGCGGGCAACGTTCGCGTCGAGCAGGGCAATTTGAAACTGCGCTCGGATGCGCTTTCGATCAAAGCGACGAAGGGCACGATCATGCGCATCGAAGCGAAGGGCAACGTCGTGCTCGCTTCGCCGCAAGGTCAAGCGACGGGTGCCACCGCGCTCTACGACATCAGCCAGCGCGTCGTCACGATGGGCGGCAAGGTCATTCTGGCGCAAGGCCCCAACATTCTGCGCGGCAATTCACTCGTGATTAACCTCGCCACCGGGAAAGCCGAACTGACGGGTGCAGGCCCTGGCGGACGCGTCGAAGGCGTGTTCGTTCCCGCAAAGACGCCAAAAATCAACACGCCGATCCCCGGATCGGCCCCTGCGCCAGCGCCGCAGAACTAGTTGATTTCACGCAACTTTAAAGCCAACTGGCATTTGATGAGATCGATCAATGGGTAACGGGTTTCAGGGCGATCATTCCGAGATGGATGGGCACGTCGATCAAGGGGGACAGTATGGACGGCCGCGTCTCGTGGCCGAACAAACTGGTCTTGTCGTCGTTCAGGTGGGCAAGAGCTTCCGCCGCCGCCCCGTCGTGCGCGGTGTGTCGCTGCAGGTTCGCCGCGGCGAAGCGGTCGGGCTGCTCGGGCCGAACGGCGCGGGCAAGACGACCTGCTTTTACATGATCACCGGCCTCATTCCCGTCGACACCGGCTCGATCTTCATGGACGGGCACGACATCACGGCACTGCCGATGTACCGGCGCGCGCGTCTCGGCATCGGGTATCTGCCGCAGGAAGCTTCGATCTTCCGCGGACTGACCGTCGAGCAAAACATCATGGCGGTCGCCGAACTGGTGGAGCGCGATGCGCAACGCCGGCGTCAGTTGGTGGACGATCTTCTGGCCGAATTTGCGATCGAACATTTGCGCCGTGCGCCGGCACTTGCACTTTCGGGCGGCGAGCGTCGCCGCGTTGAGATTGCGCGCGCTTTGGCGACACAGCCGTCATTCATGCTGCTCGACGAACCGTTCGCCGGTATCGATCCGATCGCGATCGGTGAAATCCGCAAGTTGGTGCATCACCTGAAGGAACGCGGCATCGGCGTTTTGATCACCGATCACAACGTGCGCGAGACGTTGGACATCATCGACCGTGCGTACATCATTCACGACGGCGAAGTGATGACCGAAGGCAGCCCCAAAGACATCGTGTCGAATATGGACGTGCGCCGCGTCTATCTCGGCGAGAAGTTTTCGTTGTAGACGCCCAGGATATGTCATGGCTCTGACCCAACGCTTAGAGCTTCGCCAGGGGCAATCCCTGGTCATGACCCCGCAATTGCAGCAAGCGATCAAGCTGCTGCAGATGTCGAACCTCGAAGTTCAGCAGTTCGTCGAGCAAGAGCTTGAGCGCAACCCGCTGCTTGAGCGCGACGACGGCACGGCTACGAACGAGCAGCCGGTGGCGGAAACGCCGGCACAGAGCGATACGCCCTTAGCCTTGAGCGAGACTGCGCCGCCGGCCGATGCCGCGGCTGCGCTCGATACCGACTATGAAAACGTCTATGCGGAAGACTCTGCGTGCGACCGGGCCGAACCCGCAGCGCACGAAGCCGCACCCTCGACTTATGCGGATTTGAAGAGCGGGACATCGCGGTCGGATTCCGACGACGCGCTGTCGCTTGAGGCGACGCTGACGCGCGGCGCCAATCTGCACGAACATTTGGCGGCGCAGCTGACGGTTGCTTGCACGGATGCGCGCGACAGGCTGATCGGCGCCTATCTGATCGACGCGATCGACGAGGCCGGCTATTTGACAGTCGACCTGACGGCTGCGGCGCAGCATCTGGCCGTTCCGGTGACCATCGTCGAAGGCGTGCTGAAAGCGATCCAGACGTTCGATCCGACGGGTGTCGGCGCGCGTACGCTTGGCGAATGTTTGGCGTTGCAGCTTAAAGAGAAGAACCGCCTCGACCCTGCGATGCAGGCGTTGCTCGACAATCTACCCGCGTTGGCAAAGCGCGACGTGCAGGGTTTGCTCAGGCTCACGCAGGTCTCGCACGAAGACCTCGCCGAGATGATCGCCGAGATCAAGCAGCTCAACCCGAAGCCCGGTCTGAAGTTCGGGTCGGAGCCGATCCAACCGGTCGTGCCGGACGTCTATGTGCGCGACACGAAGGGTGGCGGGTTTCACGTCGAACTCAACAGCGACACCCTGCCCCGCGTGCTGGTCAACTCGCGTTACTACGCGACGGTTACGGGCAAGAACAAAGATACGAAAACCTATTTGGTCGATTGCTTGAACAATGCGAATTGGCTCGTGCGCAGTCTCGATCAGCGCGCGCGAACGATTTTGAAGGTCGCCAGCGAAATCGTGCGCCAGCAGGACGGCTTCTTCGTCCACGGCGTCACGCATTTGCGCCCGTTGAACCTGCGCGCGATTGCGGAAGCGATCAGCATGCACGAATCGACCGTCAGCCGCGTCACCGCGAACAAATACATCGCGACGCCGCGCGGGACCTTCGAACTCAAGTACTTCTTCACCTCGGCCATTCAGTCAGCCGAAGGCGGCGAGGCCCATTCTGCGGAGGCCGTCCGGCACCATATCCAGAATCTGATCGATAATGAGGCATCGGGTGCCGTGCTTTCAGACGACCGGATTGTTGAGATTCTCCGCAAAACAGGTATCGACATCGCCCGCCGCACGGTTGCAAAATACCGCGAAGCCATGCGCATTCCTTCCTCAGTCGAGCGGCGCCGCTTGAAGCAAGGCATGAATTTGTCGGACGGTGTCGCCGCTTCGTGATTCGTACCCCCTTGGCGAACGCGAGCTGCGTACTAGCTCACCTCTAAGCGTATCGAGGCCCATGCAACTTTCCATCACCGGCAAGCAAATCGATATCGGGAACTCTTTGCGGACCTATGTCCAAGACAAGGTCACGCAATCGGTCGGCAAGTATTTCGACCGCCCAGTTGACGGGGCCGTCACCTTTTCGCGCGACGGCCACGAGTATCGCGCCGATTGCATGGTGCATCTGGCGTCGGGCCTGCATCTGCAGGCGCAAGGCCGCCACACCGACATCTATGCCTGCTTCGATTCTGCGATCGACCGGATGGACAAGCGCTTGCGCCGCTACAAGAGCCGCATTCGCGATCACCACAACGGGCAGCGCGGCAGTATCGCGTCCAGCGATGCGCGCGAACACATCATCGCGGCGGAAGCTGACGGAGCTACCAGCGAGCCCGCGACGCTAACGCCGGTTATCGTGTCTGAGAACACAACGCAGTTGCGGACGCTCACCGTGGGTGAGGCCGTTATGCAGCTCGACCTTGTGGAGACACCGGCTTTGGTGTTCCGGAACAGCGCGCATGGCGAGATCAATGTCGTCTACCGCCGTGCCGATGGGAACATCGGCTGGATCGATCCTGCCACCGGCGCTAAGCGCTAGAGCAACGGCGCGGGCCGCGTTCATGGACATCTCCGATATCCTGTCACCGCATATGGTGTTTGAACGGGTGAAGGCGCCGTCGAAGAAGAAGCTGATCACCGAGATCGCGGGCTTTGCGGCGGGCGCTGCCGGTCTCGACGCGGATAAGGTGTTCGACGCTCTGTGGCAGCGCGAGAAGCTTGCCAGTACAGGCGTGGGCCACGGCGTTGCCATTCCGCACGCGCGTATGGCCAAGCTGGAAAAGATTGTCGGCCTTTTCGTGCACTTGGACGACGCCGTCGATTTCGAGGCGATCGATTCGGCGCCGGTCGATTTGGTGTTTGCGCTGCTGACGCCGGCCGAGGCTGGGGCGGATCATCTGAAGGCGCTGGCGCGGATTTCACGCCTGATGCGCAATGCTGCGGTGTGCGAGAAACTTAGGGCGGCGAACGACCGGTCGCAGATCTACGCGTTGCTCACGGAGCCTACGGCCGGCGTTCACGCCGCCTAAGTTCATTCCCTAATGGACGCTTACGGGTTCCAGTTCGTGCTGGCGGGCGGCGACGAAAGCCATGTCCCGGCTGTCAACGACCGCGACGCGGCGGCCGTCGGCTGCATGCAGCGCGAAGAATTTCTGCGAGGGTGGGATCGGCGCGTCGACCGGAATCACGCCCGAGCCCTTCAGCTCTGCGACTGCGACTTCGCGCACGTAGACCGTGTTCGGTCCGATGATGCGGGCGATCTCGTCAGCGCTTAATGCGTGCGGGAGGCCGCCGAACTCTTTCGTCATCTCCATCGTCGTTACTCCTTACTCCTGGAAGCCATCACTTCGGCCCCTAACCTTGGCAACCGATGTAGCGATGCTTCATGGCATTTATGTGGGTATTAACGGGCGAGAATGGAATAGGCCCCGCTCTCACCCCAATGTGATGGGAATCTGACTAATTTCGGGGGTTTGGAGGCGGCGTTTCAATTCGATCCGCAGCAAACCGTTGGCCAACGTGGCACCCGTTATTTCCAGGTTTTCAGCGAGCAGAAAACCACGCTGGAAGCCTCGAGTGGCGATTCCCTTGTGCAGGTACGTTCTACCCTCCGGTAGTTGTGTACGTTCGCCTTTGACGGTCAGTTCACGTCCCGTCAGCGTGATCGACAGTTGTTCGGGCGCGAAGCCCGCAACGGCCAGCGTCAGGCGCACGGTGTCTTGGGCGACCTCCTCGATATTAACCGGCGGGTAGGCCTCCGCGTGCCCGCGTGCGAGCCGCTCAACCAGGCGTTCGACTTCGTCGAAGCCCAGGCAGTACGGATGGCCGAATGGTCCGGGTCGCGACATGGGGCTGGCTCCACGCTATATGAGCGCGAAAGAACCACCCTCCCCGCCACACTTGATTTGGGCGAGGCGCGGCCCCGATTCAAGCCGTCCCCGCCACCTGCTTCGATGACAGTGACCGAGACAGAGCCCTTTGCCTTGTTTGACGACGCCACCTGGCCCAACCGGGGGGCGTTGCTGGTGCATGGAGCGGAGGGATCGGTCGAGGCGTGGCAGGCCTCGGAGGTCGCGCCTGCGCTGGCTGCGATCGATGAGGCAGTCGCGCGGGGGCTGATTGCGGCTGGGTATTGCGCGTACGAGCTTGGCTATGTGTTCGAGCCCAGGCTCGTGCCGCTGTTGCCGGAAACGGGCCGGCCGTTGTTGCGGTTTCATTTGTTCCGGACCCAAGAGCGGCTCAGCGCGCGTGCACGGACGCGGTGGCTGATGGAGCGGGCGCAAGGGCATGCTGCGTCCGGTCAGGTGTCACACGCACTGACGCCGGCGGCCCATCGCGCGAAGGTCGATCGCGTGCGGCAGCTGATCGGCGACGGCGACGTCTATCAGGTGAACCTGACGTTCAAGCTCAGCGGTGCGGGTGGCGATCCCTTTGCGACGTACTTGGCTTTGCGCGAGAAGGCGCGTGCGGGCGCATGCGTGTTCTTGCGGTTTGCGGATGAGGATGTGTTGTCGTTTTCGCCGGAGCAATTCTTCGCGGTGAGCGGGCGGCGGATTTCGGCGCGGCCAATGAAGGGCACGGTCGCGCGCGCACCGTATCTGGCGGGGGACAAACGGCGGCGGCTTGAACTTCTCGCCGACGAGAAGCAGCAGGCTGAGAATTTGATGATCGTCGAT
>JANNEL010000171.1:0-2013 GCA_031378595.1 Alphaproteobacteria bacterium | reverse complement strand
CGATGCGGCAAAGCTTCAAGTGACCGACAAAGACGGCAAGCGCCGCCAGGCCGGCCCGAACGACTACACGCACATCCGCTGGGTCATGAACGTGCCGCTTGACGGCGGCACGACGCGCGCGGTCGCCTTCCGCGCCGTGCTCGAGTAGCAACAACCTCCACAGAACTTCCGTAAACGAGCGCCCGGTCTTAACGCCGGGCGTTCGCAGTTTTGCGCCTGATTTCGGGGACACGATGCCGAGCGGCGATTACAAACCGCTTCGTGCGTTAGAAATTCGTTTACCCCCGTCACCCGCTTTCGCGCGCGATTCGCGTGCTTAATAACCGAACATTAGTAGCACTCGTGACATGTTTTTTTTGGCGCGGAATTTTTGGTGCGTCGGCTCACACACGGGTTCAATCAAGAAAATGACAATGTTCAACGTCAGACTGACGCGCTGGGTGGCCGCGGCAGTCGTAGCAACGGCAGCGTTCGCGTTGCCGCACAGCGCCCAAGCTGCTGGTACTGCGGCCGGTACCACGGTTTCCAACACAGCGACCGTCAACTTCCAGGTCGGCGGCGTGCCGCAGACCGCGGTGACGGGTTCGGCGACCTTCGTGGTCGACGATAAAGTCAATCTGACCGTCACGAACAATTCGGGCGCGTCGGTGGTTCCGGGTTCGACGAACCAGGTTCTGGCCTTCACGCTGCAAAACACCGGCAACAAGACGCACGGTTACTCGCTGGCCGCCAGCCTCGGCGGCGGCATCGTCATGAACAACGTCCGCATCTATCGCGACGTGAACGGCGACGGCAACCTCGACGGCGGCGACACGCTGTATTCGGGCGGCACGAACGCCGGCGACCTCGCGGCCGACGCCACGATGCGCCTCTTGATCGTGTCCGACACCCCCGTTGGTGCCACGAACGGTCAGGTCTCGAACTACCAGATGATCGCGACCACGTTGAACGCGGGCTCGACAACGGTCACCACCAACGACAACGCGATTGCCGACGACAAAGACACGCAGCAAGTCGTGTTCGCCGATGCGGCGGGCCCGGGCGATGCGGTTCGCGACGGCAAGCATTCGGCAACCGGTACCTACACCGTGTCGACGGCGACGCTGACGGTGACGAAGACTTCGGCGGTCATCTCCGACCCGTTCAACGGCACGACGAACCCGAAGCGTATCCCGGGTGCGGTCGTTCGCTACTCGATCGTTGTTTCGAACACGGGCGCAGCGAATGCGTCGAACGTCGTGGTTCGCGATGCGATTCCGGCCAGCACGACCTACGCGGGCGGCACCATCACGTTGAACAGCGGCAGCTTGACCGACGCCGGTGGCGACGATGCCGGCGACATCAACGCGACGAACCCCGGCGCAGTGACGGTGACGGTTGGCGCTCTCGCGAGCGGCGGCGGCACCAGCACGGTGACGTTCGACGTCACGGTGAACTAACAGCAGTCGACTGAACTAAAATAACAAGAAGCAGTAGGGCCGTGGGCAAGCACCTGACCTTTATCGGAATGGTGCTGCTCGCGGCCCTGGCCCTTTGGGCAGCGGCTGCGGCCGCCGCGCCCAGTGCGCCGGGCACGAATATTTCCAATATCGCCCAAGTCGAATTCACCTCGGGCGGCGTCTCGCTGACCGAATGGTCGAACGAAGAAAACTTCCTCGTCGTCGCAGGCAACGTGCCGCCGGCCACCGATCTTCGCGTGACGAAACGTTCCAGCCGCATTGTCGTGGGCGTCGGCGAAGTCGTCATGTATACACTGCGCGTCGAACACACGGGCGCGGCCTCCGCCAACGTCAGCGTGCAGGACCAACTGCCGCCGGAACTCCGCTTCCGCGACACGGTCCCCGCGAACGGCTCTTTGAGCGAATTCACGCCCGTCACCTCCGACGGCAAACTTCTGATCTTCAATGTGGGCCCGATGGCGGCCGGCGCGTCGCTGGAGTTCGCCTACTACGCCGAAGTCGTGGCGGGCAGCGAATACGGCTTCTCGACGAACAAGGCGCAAGCCTTCGATCA
>JANNEL010000114.1:0-3965 GCA_031378595.1 Alphaproteobacteria bacterium | reverse complement strand
TTGTTCATCACCTCGATGTCGCCCGACACCGCGATGTCGCCCGCGGTGACCTCGCCCGGGCCGGTCGCCGAAAGCTGGAGCCGCTTGGGCCCCTCGCCCTGCATCCTGAGCGCGATCTGCTTGACGTTGAGGACGATGTCGGTGACGTCTTCACGTACGCCCGGGATCGACGAGAATTCATGCAAGACGCCATCGATCTGCAACGACGTCACAGCGCCACCTTGCAGTGACGACAGCAGCACGCGGCGCAGCGCGTTGCCGAGCGTCAGGCCAAAGCCGCGCTCAAGCGGTTCGGCGATGATCACAGCCTGCGTACGCGCACTCGGGCCGGGCTCGACGTGCAGCTTCTGCGGCTTGATCAGTTCTTGCCAGTTCTTCTCAATCACGTGCTCATCCTTGTGCGGCATTCGGGGTGCTGATTTCGGTTAGACGCGGCGGCGTTTCGGCGGGCGACAACCATTGTGTGGGATCGGCGTGACGTCGCGGATCGTGGTGATGGTGAAGCCAGCTGCCTGCAAAGCGCGCAACGCGCTCTCGCGGCCTGAACCGGGACCCTTCACTTCGACTTCCAGCGTGCGTACGCCGTGTTCCATCGCCTTCTTCGAGGCGTCTTCGGCGGCGACCTGGGCGGCATAGGGCGTCGATTTGCGCGAACCCTTAAAACCCATCGTGCCCGACGACGACCAAGCAACCGTGTTGCCCTGCGCGTCGCTGATCGTGATCATCGTGTTGTTGAACGTCGCGTTCACGTGGGCCACGCCCGACGTAATGTTCTTGCGCTCTTTCTTGCGCACGCGCGCTTTCTTTTCGGTGGCCATTGCCTTCGGTGTTCCTCAGAAGTCGATTATTTCGTGACTTGTTTCTTGCCGGCGATCGCTTTGGCCGGGCCTTTGCGCGTGCGCGCGTTCGTGTGCGTGCGCTGGCCGCGCGTCGGCAGACCCTTGCGGTGGCGAAGACCGCGGTAACAACCGAGGTCCATGAGGCGCTTGATGTTCATTGCGACTTCGCGGCGGAGGTCGCCTTCGACGACAAACTCGCGGTCGATGATTTCGCGGATCTGAATGACCTGCGCTTCGGACAGCTGATTGACGCGCTTCGATTCCTCGATACCGACCTTCTTGCAAATCTCGACCGCATTCACCGGGCCGATGCCGTGGATATAGCGCAGCGAGATGTGCACGCGCTTGTTGGTGGGAATGTTCACGCCTGCGATGCGGGCCACGTCGTCTCTCCTAAAACCTGTTCTTCAATGCCGAAATGCGCCACCCCCGGGGGTTCCCGGCGGCAGCGTCCGCGCCCGACTGATACGGAAGGCGGCGGAGTATAGGGCCATTTTTCAACCGGTCAATCATGGGTGAGCCCCTGATTTCCCGGACTTTTCGTCGCTGAGGACGGCGTCAATTTGGGCGGCCACGGCCTCGATCGAGCGCATTCCGTCGATCCGCCGGACTTTCCCCTGGGATTCGTAATAGGGGAGAATCGGGGCCGTTTGTTCGGTGTAGACGCCGAGACGCTTTTTGAACGTCGCCGGATCGTCGTCGGGGCGAACAGGGTCGCCCTTCCCGCGAGCTTCGGCCGCCCGGTTCTCAACGCGCCTGATGAGGGCGGACTGGTCGACCTCCATCAGGATCACATGGCCGACGGCGAGCTTCTTGCCGGTCAGCATGGCGTCCAGGGCCTTCGCCTGGGCAACCGTCCGCGGGAAGCCGTCGAGGACGAACCCCTTGGCGCAATCCTTGTGGTCGATCCGGTCTGCAATGATGCCGACGACGACATCATCCGGCACGAGCTTGCCCCCATCGACGATCGCCTTGGCCCGCTTGCCAACGTCGGTGCCGGCCGCAATGGCCGCGCGCAGCATGTCGCCCGTCGAGAGATGGGCGACCCCATACTTCTCGTGGATGCGCTTGGCTTGCGTTCCTTTGCCGGCGGCAGGTGGACCGAAGAGGACGACGATCATTTCTTCAGACGCGCCTTCTTGATCAAGCCTTCGTACTGATGCGCGAGCAGATGGCTGTTCACCTGGGCGACCGTGTCCATCGTAACCGACACGATGATCAGGAACGACGTGCCGCCGAGCTGGAGCAAGTTGCCGCCATATTGCGCGAGGATGAACTCCGGCACCGAACAGACCAGCACCAAGTAGGCAGCGCCGATCACCGTCAGGCGCGTGAGCACGTAGTCGATGTATTCAGCCGTCTTTTTGCCTGGACGAATGCCCGGGATGAAGCCGCCGTACTTCTTCAGATTGTCCGCGGTGTCGGCCGGGTTGAACACCACCGCAGTATAGAAGAACGCGAAGAAGACGATCAGAAAGGCGTACAGCAACATGTACACCCAATGCCCGTGCGACAGAAGCAGAACGACTTCATTCAACCACTCCGGCGCGTCTTTCGCGTTAAACTGCGCGATAGTGACCGGCAGCACCAAGAGCGAAGACGCGAAGATCGGCGGGATGACGCCCGACGTGTTGATCTTCAACGGCAGATGCGAGCTTTGCTGATCCGTCACCCGATTGCCGGTCTGGCGCTTTGGGTAGCTGACCAAGAGGCGCCTTTGCGCCCGTTCGACATAAACGATTCCCATGATGACGACGATGACGAGCACGTAGAGCCCCATCGCGGCGGGCCAAGAGATCGAACCCTTTTCGGCCATCGTCATGGTGGCGACGAAGCCCTGCAGCAGATTCGCGACGATGCCGGCAAAGATGATCAGCGATACGCCGTTACCGATCCCGCGAGAGGTGATTTGTTCGCCCAGCCACATCAGGAACATGACGCCACCCGTCAACGTGACGACGGTTGAAATCTCGAACATCAGACCTGGGTTGATGACGAGGCCTTGGGTTGCTTCCAACCCGCGCGCGATCGCAAACGACTGAACAGTGGCGAGAAGCACAGTCAGATAGCGCGTGTATTGGTTGATCATCTTGCGCCCCGACTCGCCCTCTTTCTTCATGCGCTCGAGCGCAGGGCTTACGGTCGTCATCACCTGCATGATGATCGAGGCAGAGATGTAGGGCATTACGTTTAAGGCGAAAATCGCCATACGTTCGACCGCGCCGCCCGACAGCAGGTTGAACATGCCCAGAATGCCTTGGGCCTGCTTTTCCATAATCTGGGCCAGCTGGCCAGGGTCGATACCCGGGAGCGGGATGAACGTGCCGAGGCGATAAACGACGAGCGCACCCAGTGTGAACCAGATGCGCCGTTGCAGCTCTTCGGCCTTCGAAAACGCCGACCAATTGACGTTCGAGGCAAGTTGTTCGGCGGCGGACGCCATTGGCGTTTACTCCTCGAAGGCGGGCCGGAACCCGCAATTGCACTTCAGCCGCGCGCGCCTCAGCTTGTAACCAGCCTCTAGGCCTGCTTTGCCTGCTTGGCGGCCGCGGCGCGTTCTTCGCGCTTCTTGGCGGAGGTCACGCGCCGTTGGGCGCGCTTGCCCGGGGCTCGATCCTTGCGGGTGACGTGCTTGGCCTTGACGCCCAGAACTTTGACCGTGCCGCCTGCCTTCTTCACCGCTTCGATCGCCGAACCTGACGCGTGCGCGACTTCGAGGCTTAGTTGGGTCTTCAAAGTGCCTTTGCCAAGAAGGCGCACGCCGTCGCGCGCACGACGGGCGAGGCCCAGTGTCGCAAGAGTGTCAGCAGTTAGCGTCGCGCCCGCCTTCAGCTTGCCGCTTTCGACGGCCTTCTGTAGGTCGCCCAGGTTCACTATCGCGAATTCACGCGCGAAAATGTTGTTAAAGCCGCGCTTCGGGATGCGCATGTGCAACGGCATCTGGCCGCCTTCGAAGCCGAACATGCCGTGATGACCTGTGCGCGCCTTCTGGCCCTTAACGCCCTTACCGGACGTCTTGCCCTTGCCTGAGCCGCTGCCGCGGCCAAGACGCTTGAAGCGGTTGTGTGCGCCTTCGTTGTCGCGGATTTCGTTGAGTTTCATTTTCGTTGCTTTCGTTTACGCGCC
>JANNEL010000096.1:0-2643 GCA_031378595.1 Alphaproteobacteria bacterium | reverse complement strand
GCTTAAGCCATGCAGCCGATCGTGCATGCGTGAGCGCAGACTTCGTGCATGCGAAACAGTGCCGCCAAACGCACGGCAAACGCATTCCAAACGGATAAACCCGCAGGAATCAGCCGTGTAAACGCATCAAACGGATTCGTTTTTCGCTTTTTTCTAGAAGTTCGCGGCGTCCAGCGCCATAAGCCCGTCCGCGCCGGCTTTAATCCGCTCGGATAACGAGGCGGTATCGGGCATCAAGCGCTCCATCCAAAACCGCGCCGATGCCAGCTTCGTCTCGTAGAACTGGGCGTTCGCGGGCTTGGTGGCGAGTTTCGCCATCGCGGCCTTCGCCTGAAGCGCCCACAACCAGCCGATCACAGTGAGGCCGAACATGCGCAGATAGTCCACGCTGGCCGCACCCGCATTGTCCGGGTTCTTGAGCCCGTTCTGCGCCAGCCACATCGTCGCGTCCTGCGTGCGCGCGAGGCCCGTCTTGAGCGGCTCCACGAAGGGCTTCATCGCGTCACCGGTTTCGGCCGCGATGAAATCGTTGATCCGCTTGAACAAGGCGAAGGGCGCGCGTCCGCCATTGCGACCGAGCTTGCGGCCAACGAGGTCCAGCGCCTGCACGCCGTTCGCGCCCTCGTAGGTCTGGTTGATCCGCGCGTCGCGCACGAACTGCTCCATCCCGTGGTCGCGCACATAGCCGTGCCCGCCGAACACCTGCATCGCGGCGTTCGCCGCGTCGAAACCCATGTCGGTGCAGAAGGCCTTGATCACCGGCGTCAGCAGATCGGCGAAGTCGGAAGCCTCCTGCCGCTCGGCGTCGCTCCGCCCCGAACTCGCGATCCCAAGATTGAGCGAAATGAACGTCGCAAGAGCGCGTCCACCCTCGGCCGCCACGCGCGCAAACATCAGCATTCGCCTGACGTCCGGATGCACGATCAACGGATCGGCGGGCTTGTCCGGCGCCTTCGTACCGGTCAAAGCGCGGCCGACGAGGCGCTCCTTCGCATAGATCGCGGCGTTTTGGTAAGCGACCTCGGCGATCGCAATGCCCTGCACGCCGACGCCGAGCCGGGCGATATTCATCATCCCGAACATGCCCTTCATGCCGGCCGAGGCCGAACCCTTCTCACCCGCGCCTTTCGGCTGCGGCTTCGGCCCAAGCCGCCACCCCTTAGCCTCGTCGAAATTCAGCACGGCCGTCGCGTTGGCCTTGATGCCCATCTTCTTCTCGATCGACCCCGTGAAGACGCCGTTGCGGGCGCCCATCGTCCCGTCCTCGGCAACCAGGAACTTCGGCACCATGAAAAAGTTCACGCTGGAAAGGTCGTCCGACAGCTTCCCGTTCTCGTCCGGGATCTTCGCGATCACCATATGAATGATGTTGGCGGTGAGATCCTGATCGCCGCCGGAAATGAAAATCTTCGTGCCCGAAAGCTTGTACGTGCCGTCCGGCTGCTCGACCGCCTTCGTCTTCATCAGCCGCAAGTCGGTGCCGCAATGCGGTTCGGTCAGACACATCGTGCCCGCCCATTCACCGGAGACCATCCGGGTCACCACTTGCTCGCGCATCCACGGCGCACCGGTCGCGGCAAGCGCGGAGTAGGCGGCGGCCGTCAGACCCGGATACATCGCAAACGCCTGGTTCGCCGAAAACGCCAACTCCGTCACCGCAAAGGTGATCAAGATCGGCAAGCCCGCGCCGCCGTATTGCTCCGGCACCGCAAGCCGGTTCCAACCTGCCTCGCGATAAGCGTTCCACGCTTCCTTGAAGCCCTTCGGCGTGCGCACGACGCCGTTCTCGAAATGACAGCCTTCCTCATCGCCCGATTGATTCAACGGCTGCAGCACTTCGGAGACGAATTTTCCCGCACCCTCAAGCACGTCGTGGACGGTCGCCCGGTCCAGCTCCTTGTAGCCCGGCAGATCGGCGTATTTTTCGATCTCGTGCACGTCGAACAAAAGGAACTCGAAATCCGCGACGGGAGCTTTGTAGGAAGGCATGATTTTCGTCCGTTGATTGAGGCGCCGTTATCGCGCGCCGACTATGTTGTGGCAAGCTATGCAGGTGACGGTACGTCCGCTTCAAGCGTCCCGGAACGCCGGCGGCCGCTTCTCCAAGAATGCGCGCAAGCCCTCACTGAAGTCGGCGGTCTGTGCGCACAGAATCTGGTTGCGATCCTCCATCGCGATCGCCGCCTCCAAGCTACCCGCATCGACGCTCATGTTGAGACACTCTTTCGTCATCCGAAGACCGAGCGGCGAGGTCGTCAGCATCTCGTCGAGATAGGGGCGCACAGCCTCCTCCATGTTGTCGTCGGGAACGACCTCGCTCACGAGCCCCACACGCAACGCCCGCTCCGCATTGATGAAGCGTCCGGTCAGCATCAACTCCGACGCCACCGAAACGCCGACCAAGCGCGGCAGAAAATAGCTCACACCGATGTCGCAAGCCGACAGTCCGATCCGAATGAAAGCCGCATTCATCCGCGCACTCGCCCCCGCGATCCGGATGTCGCTGGCCAGCGCCATCGCAAAGCCGCCGCCGCACGCCGGCCCATGCACCAGCGAAATGATCGGCTGCGGACAGCGCCGCATGCGCATCACAATCTCGCTGATCCGCCGCTGCGAGGTGAGCCCGTTCTGCGGCGAACGGGG
>JANNEL010000069.1:0-6405 GCA_031378595.1 Alphaproteobacteria bacterium | reverse complement strand
CCACCGGCATGCCGACGGACGACAACTTCGACTATGTCGAAGCCCCCGTCGCCGAACCGAAGGACGGCGAGGTTCTGGTCCGCAACATCTGGATGTCGGTCGATCCCTACATGCGCGGCCGGATGATCGAGCGCGAAAGCTACGTACCGCCGTTCCAGGTCGGCCAGCCGCTGCAGGGCGGCGCGATCGGCCAGGTCATCGCGGCCGGCAAAGGCGCGCACTTCGCGGTCGGCGACTACCTGAACCACATGCTGGGCTGGCGCGAGTATGCCGTCGTGGGAATGCAAGCGATGCCGCAAAAAGTCGACCCGAAACTGGCGCCGGTGCAAAGCTTCCTCGGCGCGCTCGGCATGCCGGGCCTGACCGCCTATGCGGGCCTGTTCAAGATCGCCTCCTTCAAGCCCGGTGAAACGGTGTTCGTCTCGGCTGCCTCCGGCGCCGTCGGCTCCATCGTCTGCCAACTCGCCAAAGCGCACGGCGCCTATGTCGTCGGCTCCGCCGGGTCGGATGAGAAATGCCAGTGGCTTTTGAAAGAGGCCAAAATCGACAAGGCGATCAACTACAGAACCGCGCCCGATCTCGACAAAGCCGTCGGCGCCGCATTCCCGAAAGGCATCGACGTCTATTTCGAAAACGTCGGCGGCAAGCACCTCGAGGCCGCGCTGAACCACATGAAGGTGTTCGGGCGCATCGCGGTCTGCGGCATGATCGAGCAGTACAACAGCACGACACCGTCGCCCGGTCCGTGGAACATCATCATGACGATCCCCAAGAGCCTGCGCATCGAAGGCTTCGTCGTCTCGAACCACTTCGACCTATTGCCGAAGTTCCACCAGGAGATGGGCAAGCTCGTTGCTGAGGGAAAAATGAAGTGGCAGGAGTCGGTGACCGAGGGATTACAGAACGCACCGAAAGCGTTTTTGGGTCTGTTCAAGGGCGAGAATTTCGGCAAGGCGCTCGTCAAGATCGGTCCCGACAAAGCCGTTTGATGCTAAGATTCGCTTGACCGAATTTGGGGTGAAGCGATGACGGCAAACCGGCGTTGGGTGTTGGCGAAGCGGCCTGCGGGCGTTCCGCAGGCGGACGACTTCAAGCTTGAGCAGCAGTCGCTGCCGGACATCCAGGACGGCCAAGCGCTGATCCGGGTCGAACACATCTCGGTCGACCCGGGCATGCGCTCTAGGCTCTCCGGCGACAGCTACGCGCCGGCATTGGGCTTGGGCGAAACCATCGAAAGCGCAGGCGTGGGCAAAATCCTCGCCTCGCGCCACGCGAAATTCAAAGAAGGCGCCCTCGTCTGGGGCGGCTTCGGCTGGCAAAGCCATTTCATGACCGACGGCAAGGGCGTCCAAGTACTCGACCCGGACATTTACAAAGGCGCGATCAAACCGACCGCCGCGATCGGCGTGTTCGGCATCCCGGGCCTCACCGCTTTCTTCGGCCTGTTCGAGCTGGGTAAACCAAAGGAAGGCAATGTCGTTCTCATTTCGTCGGCGGCTGGCACGGTCGGCGCCACGGCAGGTCAGATCGCAAAACTCCTTGGCTGCACGACGATCGGCCTCGCTGGATCGGACGCAAAATGCGCGTACCTAAAGGAGATCGCCTTCGACGCCGCCATCAACTACAAAACCGCAGGCAACCTCACCGCGGCGTTCAAGCAAGCGGCGCCTAAAGGCATAGATATCTACTTCGACAATGTCGGCGCCGAAACGCTCGACGCCGCGATCCTGAATATGAGGAAGCACGGCCGCATCGTCGTCTCGGGCCAAATCGCGGAATACAACACCGGCGACAAGCCCCGCGGCATCCGCCACACGCTGCCCTTCATCACCCAGCGCCTGAAGATGGAAGGCCTGGTGGTCTACGACTACGCCGTCCAATTCAACGACGCGCGCGCGCAGATGGCGGAGTGGGTGCGCGCCGGCAAACTCACCTACCGCGAAGAAATCATCGACGGCTTGGAGCAGGCGCCAAGAGCCTTCATCGGCCTCTTCACCGGCGAAAGCTTCGGCCGCCGCCTCGTTCGCGTCGCGGTATAGAAAAAGGCGCGGCGTCCGAAAACACCGCGCCCTACGCAACTCGCAAAAACGCTGCGGACTACCAGGTCACGCGCAGCCCAACTTCGCCCGCGTGAATCTCCTGCTCGTCGCCGAAATCGCCGTTGTAACCGGCGTAGAGCGATGCCTCGTCGCTGACGGCAAGCTCGAAGCTGCCGCCGACGACGAGCGAGTCCTCCGACGGCGTCGCCGCACCTGCGACGCCACTGAACGACACCGGCCCCGTGGTCTCCGTGAAGAGCACGAAGCGGTCTTGCTCGAACTCGTGAGCCCACCCGACCTTACCGCCCAACTTCGCGCCGCGGCCGATGTCGAGATCGAGCGCCGCCCGCAAACCCAGAACCGAACGCGCCGCATCGAAGTCGCGGCCCGCAACGACGGCAGGCACGAGCAGCGCGCCGCCAAACGCGGGAAGTTCCGCATAGCCGTCTTGATCGATCGTCGCGCCATCGAGGCGCGCAAACGGCGTCAGCATGAAGCTCGGCGATACCGCCCAATCCCAGCCGAGTTCAGCGCTGCCAAACCACTGCGACGAGTCGACGTCCTGGGCGCCAACAGAACCCAGATTGAACGGCGGCAAACTCGTCCGCGAGAAGTCGTTGCTGCTTTGACCATAGCCGCCGATCAAGTTGAAATAGATCGGCATCGAAGACGTGCTCCAATGCGCATAGACCGCACCCAGGAATTCGTGCGCTTCCCCGTCGTTGCGCGTAAAGGCCGTGCGCGTGTCGAAGTCCGCGTGGCTCAACGAGACCGCGATGCCGAGGTCAAGCGACGCGCTCGCACTGAACTCAAAACCGGCGCTCAAGCCGCGGCGCTCCGATGAAGTCGACGAGTCGTCCCAATCGCCTTGGCTGCCGAACGCACTCATGAACGCGCGATACTTGCCGCCGGCGTTGACGTAAGTCGTATCGCCCGCTGACGCGAGCACCGTCTCCCGCACGCTCGCCATCTGGATCGGCGAACCCGCGTGACTGAAACGATCTTGCAACCGGTCGAGGAATTCCCGCGACGCCTGCACCGCAACCGTCTGCGCCGCCGCGCCGATGTTGTTGCCTTTGCCATCATCGACCAAATCGACGCTAACGTTGTCTATCCTGACTGTGCCGCTTCCTGGCACTGTCTTGTACTCGAACACGAGAGGTGTTTTCGCCAGACCTGTGGCGATGTATCGGGGGGGCGATGTCTGATACGCGTCGGTCAATGAAGCAACAATCGGCGCTGAAGCGCCAAACCTTGCAGTGAGTGAGTTGGACGCCGTCACAAGGCTGTTCCTGTGATCAAACCTCACTTGGTAGATTCCAGGCGTCGGCGTCGCTAGCAACTGCGACAATGTTCCTGGCGTCACGCTATTGTTGAACCCTCGAAACGCGAATCCAGGATTGCCACCCGTAGTGACGACGCAATCCCCATCGGGAGCAGCCAGACACGAAGGCACCCAGGGTCCGATCAAGCCGGTCTCAAACCCCGGGTTCTGCACCACGTTCGCGTTCGCGCTCGCGATGATCGTGAGCACGGCCGTCGTCGCGAGCAGAGTCGCGCGCACTTGCGTCTTACCCATTTTCGTCAAACCCCCATTGCGTCGCATTCCCAGGCGACACGTCTCGTATTTTCGACCACGAACCCAACCAGTCAAGCAAAACGGGCTGATTTACGAGAATTGGCCGGGGATGGGGGCTTCTGCATCACACCATTTCGCGCAGAATTAGTGCGGCTCAGGGCCGGGACCACGACGCAACATGTCCCGCCACCGCGGCGCGCAGCATTCCGAACTGGCTGATTTCGTCGGGGCCAAGCGCGAACTCGACGACTGCGCCACCGGCCAACCGCAGCGCTACCGCACAGGTCATCCCGATATCGCTCAACGCATCGGGGCGATAGCAGCGCCCGGCATAAAGCTGAGCGAGTTCGCCCGGATCGCCTGTCTGCGGTTCGGCGCTTAGCAGCGGTACCCACGGCGAACGCACCGTCTGCAGCCTCACAAGCTGCCAGTCCTCGCGTTGCACAACGAAGCGCCCGACCCACTCGTCGTGGCCGGCCCACGCGTGCACAAGCTGCGGCATGTGCTCACGCGGTGGCGCATAACTGGACCAAAACGCAGCCTCCAGCGGCCGACCACGCAAAGCGGAATCCGCTTCAGGACCCATCGCGCGTGCCGGAATGCGCAAATGCAGCGATCGCTCGTCGCCGCAACCGGCCACAACCGCTGCAACGGCCAAGACACCGGCTTCGCGCGCATCCCAGCAACCGGCAACGCGCATCAGATCCGCACGCAATCCATCGCCCTCAACGAAGGCACGAGGGATAAAATACGTCACCGTTCCAGCCTTGACGGCCACATCGGGATATTTGACCTGGGCGCGATCGACATGAGCCTTGAGCCCGATCAGGCCCAAGCCCACCACGCACCAGATGATGAAGATGAGTCTCAAACGCTCGGCCCCGTCTGCCCCGGCAAACGCTAGGCGCCAAAGAACGGATGAGGCAAGCAGAGAGGACTATTGCGCGGCGACTGGCCGCGGCGTCTTGGACCGCTCGGCGCGGATTCCCTCGGCAACCAGGAAAGAGAGCTCCAACGCTTGGTTCGCGTTCAACCGCGGATCGCAATGCGTGTGATAGCGCGACGACAGGTCGGCGTCCGTGATCGCCGCAGCGCCGCCCGTGCATTCGGTAACGTTTTGGCCGGTGAGCTCCAGATGCACACCACCCGCATGCGTTCCCTCTGCTCGGTGCACAACGAAAAAGTCCTGCACCTCTTTCAGAACGCGGTCGAACGGGCGCGTTTTGAAACCGCTGGACGACTTGATGGTGTTGCCGTGCATTGGATCGCACGACCAAACGACCTTGCGTCCCTCGCGTTTGATCGCGCGGATCAGACGCGGCAGATGTTCCTCGACCTTGTCGGCGCCGAAGCGCGCAATCAGCGTCAAGCGGCCAGGCTCGTTCGCGGGATTCAGAACGTCGCACAAGCGGATCAGATCGTCGTTCGACAGCGACGGACCGCACTTGACCGCCAGCGGATTCTTCACGCCGCGCGCAAATTCGATATGAGCGCCTTCCAATTGGCGAGTCCGGTCGCCGATCCAGAGCAGATGCGCGGAACAGTCGTACCAATCGCCTGTCGTGGAATCGATGCGCGTCATCGCTTGCTCGTAACCAAGCAACAACGCTTCGTGGCTCGTGTAGAAATCCGTCGTTCGCAGTTGTGGTGTAGATTCAGGCGTAATCCCGCAGGCCTCCATGAACTCGAGCGTCTCGGAGATGCGGTCCGCCAGCGCGCGGTATTTCTCGACCGATGAAGACCCGGCGATGAACCCAAGGTTCCACCGATGCACGTTGTGCAGGTCTGCATAACCGCCCTGTGCGAACGCGCGCAGCAGGTTCAACGTCGATGCAGCCTGCGAATAGGCCTGCATCATCCGCTCAGGTTCCGGCGTGCGCGAAACCGTGTCGAACGGCGCAGCGTTCACGATGTCACCGCGATAGGCGGGCAGCTCGACGCCGTCCTGTATTTCCGTGTCGCTGGAACGCGGCTTCGCGAATTGACCGGCGATGCGACCGACCTTCACGACCGGCATCGCACCGGCAAAGGTCAAGATGATCGCCATCTGCAAGATCACGCGAAACGTGTCGCGAATGTTGTCCGGATGGAACTCGGCGAACGACTCCGCACAGTCGCCGCCTTGCAGCAGGAACGCGCGGCCTTCCGCGACGTCCGCGAGCGAGCGTTTCAGGTTGCGCGCCTCGCCCGCGAAGACCAGCGGTGGAAACGATTTAAGCTTCGTCTCGATGCGTGTTTGCGCGTCGGCGTCCGGATAGACCGGCACCTGAACGACCGGCTTCGTGCGCCAGCTTGAAGGGCTCCAACTCATGGAGGGTTAAATAGCCCGCACGTTCGGGCATTGCCAGTTTCACAATGCCGCGCGGTTAATCCCGCGTAACGCCGGTTAGCGACGCGGCGGTTCGATAACCCGCACCCCAGCGGCAGTCCCAATGAGAGCTGCACTTGCCAGCGATAGGAACAAGCCGTGGTCCACCACGCCGGGGATCGCTTCCAATATCCGCGCCAATCGTTCCGGATCGGGAATGCTCTGGGCCGCGCAGTCGGCGATATAGTTGCCGCTATCCGTCTTGAACGGATGGCCCTCGCCCCCACGCATGCGCATCAGGTTCTGCGAGCAGCCGCACTTGGCTGCAGCGTCCGCGATGCGCTCCATCGTGACGGCGTGCGCGAACGGCACGATCTCGACCGGTAGTGGAAAAAGCCCCAGCGTATCGACGACCTTCGCTTCGTCGGCAATCACGATCATGCGGTCGGAAGCTGCAGCCACGATCTTCTCGCGAAGAA
>JANNEL010000005.1:0-6621 GCA_031378595.1 Alphaproteobacteria bacterium | reverse complement strand
CGCTTTGATGCATGCTTCCCATAAGGCGGCGACGCTCACATAAACCTCGACGGCCTCTACGACCGCCTGGGCAGCAGGCGGCTTCAGCCTGTTCGATCCCCTTACGCTCCACAGGTAGACATGAGTATCAAGCAGGTATCGCGTCACGTGCGCGCGCGCCCCTTTCGACGCACCCTGTAGGGACGGCCTTTTTCGGCGAAACCTTCGACCTTCGATTTTTTGCGTTTCGGCGACATCTCGTCGAGGGCGCTGGGCACATCACCCTCGTTGAACAACCGCTCAATTTCCTTGTCGGCGGCTTTGAAGTCACGGTCCCACTTGTCCCAGTCGATGTGTTTGTTCTGCTCAGCCCACTGGCCCAGCTTGCGGGGCTCCTTCCTAACCTGCGCGTCGTCGAGCGGACGCAACCTCGCCATCGGTTTACCGTTCTTGGCGATGACGATTTCCTCGCCCGCCGCCGCTTCGTCGACGAGTTTGGAAAGGTGGGTTTTGGCCTCGTAGAGGCTGACCTGCTTCATGCGCGCATTGTGGCGGGGTTGACCAAACTGGTCAAGATGTTGGTCAACCTCTGCAAACCCGCATGAATACTACGGAATCCGGGAGTATCGGCCGTCTAGGACCGCGCGCATGCCGCAGTAGTCGCTGCAGTTTGTGGTTTGGACGACCATCACGTCGTCGCCATCCGGAGCGACGGTTAGGCGGCAGGCGTTCGCACCTTTGTCGGCGTAGCGAATGACGCCTTTGCCGCCCACTGGCGCGCTGTCGGTTTCGAATGTGCAGGTGTGGTCGCCACCGCCGATGGTCAGGATGCTAATGGCGGCGTCATAGACGAAGCGCACGATGCGCATCGAGCCGCCCATGCCTTCCGGTTCGTACTCGCCGTAGGCTTCGTACACGTTGACGCGGGGAGCCAGCGCTTTGAATTGGGCTTCGTAAGCCATTTCCAGGCATTCAATGCTCTCGCCGCACGCGTCGCGACGAACGATGAACGCGCGCTGGCTCTGGACGACGTCGCGTCGTGCATTGCCGCTTTGCGCGAGCGCGAGTCTGTAAAGGCGCGCGAGCTGGCGATCGGTCCATTGAAGGTTGGGGACTCCGCAGACCATCTTCTCGGCGGCACTTCGCGCTTTGCCGCAATCGTAGCTTGGCTGGGCGAAAGCCGGCAGCGCCGCAAGAGCTGCGGCGATCAGGAACGCTGCACAACGAAACATACTTACCTCATCGTTGGGATGACGAAGCTGGAGCCTTCGCGGACGCCGCCTTTGGGCCAGCGGGCGGTTACGGTTTTGATCTTCGTGAAGAAGCGTACGCCTTCGGGGCCGTGCTGGTTCACATCGCCGAATGCGGACCGCTTCCAGCCGCCGAACGTGTGATAGGCGAGCGGGACCGGTATCGGCACGTTGATGCCGACCATGCCGACTTGGACCTTGCTGGCGAATTCGCGCGCGGCGTCGCCGTCGCGGGTGTAGATCGCCACGCCGTTGCCGTACTGGTGTTTCGAGGGGAGGCTTGAGGCTTCTTCGAATGTTTTTGCGCGGGTGATCTGCAAAACCGGGCCGAAGATTTCTTCCTGGTACGTGCGCATCGTCGGCTTTACGTGATCGAACAAGCTGCCGCCGAGGAAGAAGCCATCTTCGTAACCCTGCATGCGGAAATTGCGGCCGTCGACGACGAGTTCGGCGCCTTCCTTCACGCCCAGTTCGATGTAGCCCTTCACTTTTTCGCGGTGTTCGCGGGTGACGAGCGGGCCGTAGTTCGCGGCCGGGTCGGTGGGCAACGAAACCTTTAGTTCTTCGACACGCGGCTTCAGGCGGCGTACGAGTTCGTCGCCGAGTTTGTCGGTGACGGGAACCGCCACCGCGATGGCCATGCAGCGTTCGCCGGCCGAGCCGTATCCCGCACCGATCAAGTCATCGACAACTTGGTCGAGGTCGGCGTCGGGCATGATGATCGCGTGGTTCTTTGCGCCTCCCATCGCCTGCACGCGTTTCCCGTGCGCGGTGCCGGTTTGATAGACGTACTCGGCGATCGCAGTGGAGCCCACGAACGAGACGGCTTTGATGTCCGGGTCTTTCAGGATGGCGTCGACCGCTTCCTTATCCCCGTGCACGACGTTGAGGACGCCTGCGGGTGCGCCTGCCTCCAGAAAGAGTTCGGCCAGGCGAAGGGGGACGCTTGGGTCCTTTTCGCTGGGCTTGCAGATGAACGTGTTGCCGGCGGCGATCGCGACGCCGAACATCCACATCGGGATCATGGCCGGGAAGTTGAACGGCGTGATGCCCGCGACGACGCCCAAGGGCTGGCGCATCGAATAGACGTCGATGCCGGTGCCGGCGCTTTCCGTGTATTCGCCCTTCATCAGATGCGGGATGCCGCAGGCGAATTCGATGACCTCAAGACCGCGCTGAATGTCGCCCTTCGAGTCGGCGACGACTTTGCCGTGCTCGGCGGAGAGCATGTGCGCGAGCTCGTCCATGTGCTTTTCGACGAGCGCTTTGAAGTTGAACATCACGCGCGCGCGCTTTTGCGGATTTTGCGCCGCCCATTCGGGGAATGCCTTATGTGCTGCCTCGACCGCGGCGCGCATCTCGGCCGTGGAGGCGAGCGGCGTCTTTGCTTGCACCTCGCCCGTTGCCGGATTGTAGACGTCGCTGAAGCGGCCCGAAGTTCCCTTGACGTGACGACCCGCCACGAAATGCGTCAGTTCCCGCACCATTGTTTTATCTCCGCGTTTGGCGGGCTGTGTAGCACCGCCGCGCGCGCGCCTCCAGCGCTAGAGCAATGCGAGCAGGCGGGGGCCGAAAATCAGGAGGCCGACCGCCGTAGCGCCTGCGGCCGCAATCAGCACGGCGGCGGCGGCAACGTCTTTCGCCTGTTTGACGAGCGGGTGGAAGTCCGGATGGGCCACGTCGCACAGGCGCTCGAACGCGGTGTTTAGGGCCTCGGCGCTCCAGACGATGACGATCGCAAGGATCAGGGCCATCCACTCGGCTGCGGGCACGGCAAACCAGAGCGCGAGCAGAACCACGGCGACCGTCGCCGCCAAGTGGAGCCAAGCGTTGTGCTGGGTCCGCAGCATGGTCGCGATACCGGCCAGCGCGTAGCTGATGCTTTTGATGCGAGCCCCGATCGTGAACTCAGTCATCGCCGCCCTGCCCTTCAGCCGCGCGGGACGACGACCCAATAGTCGAGATCGAGAATGACAGCGGGGTCATAGGATCCGTCGGCCTGTTTGTCCGGGAAGTCGGCGCAGGCACGATCCTTAGTCGCGACGGTGCGCAGTCTCAAGAAGCCCCAGTCATTGCTGGTGCCGGCTTGGGCTTTATCCACGACTTCGCTCCACGCGTAGATCGTGTCGCCGGCAAAGCAGGGGGCGACGTGGCGGCCGGCGTTGATCCCGGTCACGAACAGCGCGTTCTCAAAGCCGTTGTAGCTGAGCGCGCGGGCGACCGAAATGACGTGGCCGCCATAAACGATGCGCTTACCGAAGCGGCCTTGCCGTTCCGTGTGTGCGTTGAAGTGAACGCGTGCGGTGTTGTGATAAAGGCGGGTCGCCATCATGTGCTCCGCCTCTTCGACGGTGGTGCCGTCGGCGTGGTCGAAGCGCTGACCCTTCGCGAAGTCGTCGAAGAGCCCTGCGCCGCCGGTGTCGCGAGGCCGGTCAGACGGCAACGCCGCCTTGGCCGGAAGTGCGAGGCTTGCGGCGTCGACCGCTGGGGGCAATGTCGGGACCTGCGCCGCGGGAACCTCCGCGTCCTTCGACCGTTTGCGAACCATGACCCAGCGCGCGAACGTGAGAACGTCTTCACCGCGTTGGTTGAAGCCCGTGGATCGCACATAAACGATGCCGGATTCGCGGTTTGCGTTTTCGCGGCTGCCCAGAACTTCGGTCCGTGCGCTGAGCGTGTCCCCGGCGAAGACGGGCTTCAGGAAGCGGCAATCGGCGTAGCCCAAGTTTGCAATCGCGTTCAGCGAGACCTCGGGCACCGTCTTGCCGAAGACAGTGTGAAAAACCAGGAGGTCGTCGATGGGGCTTTCGGGAAAGCCTAAGCCGCGCGCGAATTCAGCGGAGCTTTGTGCGGCGAACCTTGCGCCGTAGAGGCCCGTGTAGAGCGCCGCGTCGCCCGCGGTCAGCGTGCGCGGTGGGGCGTGATGCAGGCATTGACCGTTGCGAAAGTCCTCGAAGAAGTTTCCCGCGCCGGCCATCGTCGATCCGTTACTTCACATGCGCCATGCCGTCGAGTGCCAGCGCTTGATTCGGATTGATCGCGAGCGCGCGACGATAGGTCTCGCGTGCCTTTTGCTTTTGGCCGCTGTCTTCGTAGAGGCGGCCGAGTTCGGCCAACCAGTCGGCGCTGCCGCGTAATCGTGTCGCCGACTCGCAGTCGTTGATGGCGGCATTGAAATTGCCCAGCGCGCTGTAGGATATGCAACGACCGTAGAAGGACTCGGCGTTGTTGCTCTTGATGGCAATGGTTTGGCCGAAGGCGGCGATCGCTTTCGCGTGCTGACCCTTTTGTTGGTAGACAGCTGCCATTTCGAGATAGGCGAAATCCAACTTCGGATCAGCCTTCACGGCCGCCTCGTAGTCGGCAATCGCGAGATCGAGCTGGCGCGACAAGCGATACGCTTTGCCGCGGAAGTAGTAGGTCGGCGCAAGCCAGTTCTTCGGCAGGCGGCCGGAGGCCAAGATTTCCGTGAACAGCTTGATCGCAGTCTTGTAATCGCGCGCGTTGAGTGCGGCTTGCGCCTTTTTATGGTTGCCCTGCCAGTCGTAGCGGACGGGCCGGTTGTTCTCCGGCTGCGCGGGCGGCGCAGCAGGTGTTGCGGCAGGCGCGGCGGTCGCCGCGAACCCAATCGTTGCCGAGAGGACAACCGGCACCAAACCAATCAACAAGCGCTTCACAACCTTACTCCTTGTCACCAAATGCCGAACGCGTCCCTTGAACCGGCCCAGCCGGCCTTCCACTGCAAGCGGCGTCAATTACCCGACGCGCGCCAATCCTTCAGTCGCGACTGTGTTTCCCGGATCGACGGCCAACAGCTGCCGATAGAGGTCGGCCGCGCGTTGACGGTTCCCGGTAAATTCTGCCGCCTGAGCAGAGGCGACCAGCAGATCCTTGTCGGTGGGCGTCGCCGCGAGCGCTTTCTCGCAATCGGGAATGGCTCCTGCGAAGTCCTTGGTGTTGAATAGAAGCTTGCAGCGCGCACTGCGGTAAGCCACGGCATCGGGATCGATCTTGATCGCCTTGTCGAGGTCAGCCAAAGCCAGTGCGTCCTGCTGTAGGATCAGATGGCATCCGGCGAGCGAGTAGTAGATGTCGCCTTTGTTCGCGTACTCCGTCGCTTTCGTGTAGTCGCCGACCGCCGCGGTGCAGTCCCCCTTTGCGTGGTAGGCGCCGCCACGGCCGAAATAAAGACGGCCCATCGTGTGCGGCTCGTCCGTGAAGGCGCCGGAGTCGATCGCCTTCGAGAACAGTTCGATCGCGCGGTCGTAGTCCTTTTTCTGGATCGCTTCCTCAGCCTGATAGGGAACCTTCTGCAACTGAATCTTCTTTTCGGCCCTGCGTTCGGACGGCAGGCCGGAAGCGAGTGCCTGGACGGCGAAGGCGGCGATAATCGCTGCATATCCAAGGATGGCGAGAATGCGTTTGGTCATGAAACCCCAACTCCTTTGTCGTCAGTCGTAAGCCCTAGGAGAACCGGCGGCCGAAATGGCGAGGCCGAGCCCCAACGAGGAGACCCGGCCCAACCTTATTGGAACAATACCATCTGGGCGCGAAGAGGGCAAAATGCCCGTTCACCTTTCCAGAGTTGCAATTGCGTCGGCCAGAGCGACTGTTTCTTTCGCGATTTCGGCGTGTAAAAGCTCAACCATTCGGCCGTCGAGCGAGATCGCTCCTTTGCCCTTGTTCTCCGGCAAGGCGAACGCGGCCAGGACGGCGCGAGCCCGGGCAACTTCGACAGGGTCGGGCGCGAAGATGCGGTTACACGCTTCAACCTGAGACGGGTGGATCAGCGTCTTGCCGTCGAAGCCAAGTGCCCTGCCCTGCTTGCAGACGACCTCGAAGCCGGCAGTGTCCGCGATCTCGTTGAAGACGCCGTCGATGACGCTGAGGCCGTGCGCGCGTGCAGCGAGGACGGTCATCGTCAAGCTTGCGAGTAACGGCTCGCGGGCGGGCGTATGTTGAGCGCGCATTTCTTTGACGAGGTCGTTCGTTCCCATCACGAGGCAGGTGAGGCGCTCGCCGGCCGCGGCGATGGCATTCGCGTTGAAGATCGCGTGAGGCGTTTCCATCATGAGCCAAAGCGCGCATGAGTCGGGTGCGTCTTCCGCGTGCTGCTCGGCGTGCGTGACGTCGCCTTCGTCGTTGACCTTGGGCACGAGAATTGCGTCGGGCGCAGCGTCCGCGGCCGCGACGATGTCGCCGTGTCCCCACGGCGTGTCGAGGCCGTTGATCCGGATAATGACCTCACGCTTGCCGAAGCGGCGCTCTTTCACCGCCGCGCAGACCTGGGTTCGGGCGAGTTCCTTCGCTTCTGGCGCGACGGCGTCTTCCAAATCGAGGATCAGCGCGTCGGCGGGCAGCGTCGCCGCCTTTTCCAGCGCGCGGGCGTTGG
>JANNEL010000751.1:0-3271 GCA_031378595.1 Alphaproteobacteria bacterium | reverse complement strand
TATTAACGGCGCCGCGCAATCGAACGAATACGACTCGGGAAGCGCGCAGGCGAATAGGGATGCATTTCGCTATGCGCTGCTTGCAACAATCAAAGCGCTTGTCGCAACCGGGAGAACCGTCGTCCTGGTCGGCCCCGTGCCCGAGCACACGACGCACCCGCCAAACGCCATGATGAGGGCCAAGATGCGCCGCGAGGCTGTTGAAGTGTCATTGCCGTATGCGGTGTTCGAAGCCCGGGAACGTGCGGTTATGGCCGATTTGTCCGAGGCCAATTCCATTCCCGGCACGCGCGTCGTCTATCCGCACACGATTCTCTGCGACGGGGCCTTCTGCAAGAGCAGCATCAACGGCGCCCCGCTCTACATCGACTCCAATCATCTGGGCACATTCGGCACCAAGGCCATCGAGGCGCTGCTAGCAAGTGCCCTGGACTCGAGTTCGCCCGCGCCCGCAGCACAACTGCGCTGAGAGAACGCCGCTTAAACCGGGCGCAATTTTCGCGCGACGTGAAGCTGCGTCCACAGGATGCCCCTGGGACCGACGCGTTGCACTGTTCGCTCCAGGCCCTTCAGAGTGTTGACCGCAAACGTGCCGCCGAACTCGGACAGCACGGGCATGTAGAGCCCGAGATATTGCGACCGGAGGATGGTCAGGCGGTTCGCTTCCAGCAAACCGACAATCTTTTTGCGCGACTGGACGCTGATGTGACCGGTGGGCAGCACGGGTTCGCGATAGATCAACTTCGGGAGCCAGATCACCAACGGTGAAAGAGCTATGGACGCTGTCAGCTCCACGAAGCTCCAAGGCTGCGGCGTGGAGAGGATGAGGATGCCATCGTCAGCTACGGCGGCAGCGAGACCCGCCATGAATGACGTTGGGTCTTTTACGTGTTCGATCACCTCCGAACACAGCACGAGGTCGAACTTCTTTGACCACGCGGTCGTGCAGAGATCGGTCACGCGGAGTTCTAGGTTTGCGTGTGCGGCACTAAGACCCTGCAACGCCGCGATGTGCGCGGGCTCGACGTCGATCGCAGTCACGGCAGCGAACTGCTCACAGAGCGCCGGCAGATACACGCCCGAGCCTGGTCCGACCTCGAGCGCGCGCCCTTGGCCAGGAACGGGCGCCGTGCGAACGGCTTCGAGCACAGCATCCCGCCGCGACGTGTGCAGCCAACGCCGCACCGGATTCCTTGACGCGTACAAAGTTTTCTGCAGCGAGACGATGTCTTCCATTCAGCGATAGGTCCAATTGCGATGCAGGAGGAACGTCAGTGGCGGCACCGCGACGGCAACCATCGCGATTCCATACCCGTAGTGCAAACCGAACCCCTCGGCCACCGCTGCAACCGCAGCGGTAATGGCGACGCCCAGCAAACTCACTGCGCAAAAGCGAAGCCAGTTGCGGGTCGTGAAGGGCACGGAGAAATTCAACCACGTATTCATGGAGAACGAGAACGTGGTGTTTAGGCAGAACGCCACGGCGTTCGCCAGAACCGGCGGGGCGGCCGCCCATTCCACAAGACCGGTCACGACTGCGACGTACAAGACCGTTCCAAATAGGCCAATTACGGCAAAGCGGACGAACTGCTTCGGGACGGATGCTGTCACGTCACTCGCTTCGTGTCGGAACCGCTTGCCGGTTGCCTCGAGCCGTACCGGCGGCGCACCAAGAAAAGCGGCCGGTTCTTCGTTTCCATGTAGATACGGCCAATGTACTCCCCTAACACGCCGACACTGACGAGTTGTACGCTCCCGAAGAACAGGATGAAGACGAGCAGAGATGCGTAGCCCGGCACAGCGACGCCGTACACAACCGTTCGAACGATAATCAAACCTGCATAGAGCAAGGTGAAGAGTGCACCGACAAGGCCGATGTAGGACCATACGCGCAGCGGGGCGGAGCTAAAGCTGGTGATGCCTTCGAGCGCCAGATTCCACAAGCGAAAGCCAGAGAATTTTGACGTGCCCGCGGCTCGCGGCTTGCGCGTGTAATTGATCGTTTCCGTCTCGAAGCCGACCCAAGCGAAGAGGCCCTTCATGAACCTCTGCTGTTCCGGCAGTTGTTTGACGGCGTCCACGACAACACGGTCCATCAAGCGAAAGTCGCCGACGTTCTCGGGAATCCTCACCGTCGAAAGGCTGTTGTGCACGCGATAGAACATCGCAGCAGTCTTGCGCTTCAAATAGGAGTCCGATGAGCGATCCGTGCGGCGTGCCAACACGATCTCGGCACCTTTCTGCCAGGCTTCGATCATTGCGGGTATCAGGTCCGGCGGGTCTTGCAGATCGGCGTCGAACGGAATGACGGCATCTCCCTGCGCTGCCTCCAAACCCGCGGTCAGCGCCGCCTCCTTGCCGAAGTTGCGCGACAACTCGATGACCTGCACCCGGGGGTCACTTTTGGACAAAGCGATCAACCGGCTTAGCGTGTCGTCCCGGCTTCCGTCGTCCACGCAAACGATTTCGAAATCGTAGTCGCGTGCCTGCGCCATCACCTCGCAAACACCATGATAGTAGGCCTCGATTGCGTCCTGCTCGTTGTAAAATGGGGTCACTATTGAAATCGTGGTTCGCACAGTCATGTCCCGCCATTGTCAGCGCGCGACGTAAACACGTTGCCGCCCCTTGCCGAAGCTATGCTCTACAAGCTCATCCAGCGGAACGCCAGATTTACGCAACGCAGCCTTCGCTTGCTCCGTAACGGGCCCGTCGCGCCTGCCCAACAACAACGCCACGGCGCGGACCGCGCAGGTCCGCGCCGGATCGACATGCTGAAGTTCGGCGTCCGCAAGATCCGGCATGGGCACGCCCCGCGGCATGGACGCTTCAATCGTATGGCGCGTCGTCCAGTTTGCGACGGGGAACACGCCTTTGTCGCGCCGCAAGAAAACCATAATTTGTGCGCCGGCGCAGTTCGCGCCCTTTTCCCGCAGAAACGCGATCGTGCTGTGAAGGTCTTCCCGATCTTTGAAGTATTCGGGAATGAACGCGAATGGCGTAATCGCGGCTACGAAAGGGGCCGCCATGAGCAACCGCCGCGCGGTCGTCGACTCCAATGGCAGCGCGAGGATGGCTCGGGCCGCTAGAAAGATCAGCGCGGGCATGATCACGATGAAGCTGCGCTCCTTAATCAGCGGCAGCCAAAGAAGATGCACGGCAAGGGCGATCGCAATTACGAGCAGCGCCGCGCTCAGGAGCACTGAATCTATCGTCTCGCGCTTGCGCCACAGCGCCGCCGCTCCAAGCATCGCAGCCCCTGCCACTGCGA
>JANNEL010000732.1:0-3819 GCA_031378595.1 Alphaproteobacteria bacterium | reverse complement strand
ACAAGTGCGGCCGGAATTTGGGGACAGTAAGGGGTCGCACCAATTGGGTAGGGGTTATGAAAAATCCAGTCGACTTGCATATCGGTCAACGCGTGCGTCATCGTCGTTGGCTGACCGGAATGACTCAACAGAACTTGGCGGAGGCGATCGGTATTCGCTTTCAGCAGGTTCAGAAATACGAAAGCGGCGCCAACCGCATCTCCGCCGCAAGACTTTGGGAAATCGCCGGCGCGCTGGGCGTCCCGGTCTCCTTCTTCTACGGTGGGATGGACGGCGCACGCGGTGAAGGCGTCGACGATCCGATGGACGCAAAGGAAACGTTCGAACTGGTGCGCGCCTATTACGCGATCGCCAACGGACCGCGTCGCGAACTTCTAGGCCTCATTCAGGCTTTGCATGCTGCGAACGAACAAGGCGCGGCGCAAACCGAAAGCGTGGCGGTCGCACTTCAGGAATAACAGGATCATTTCAAGGCTGCGGCCAGGCGCTTTCGAAACGCACGATCGCGTTTCAAGTGCCACTCGCGGCTCATCGCCAAAGAACGGCTGCGGCAGGGCTCTGCGTAAAGCAGGGCCCAGCTGCGTCCGCGCGTCGACTTCGCGCCCTTACCCGCATTGTGCTGCGCAAGCCGCCGGTCCACATCCAGCGTCCAGCCGACGTAAGTCTTGACCAGACCCCTGTCCGCCGACCCCAGCACATAGACGAAGAATTTGGGTCGCCTCGCCATCGATCCCGACACACGCATGAATGCTCGCAACGGTTCTTAGCCGGTGCGACAGGTTGTGTGCGACAAAGATCTGAATTGTTTCCTTCGGCGTTTTCGGCGATATTCGGCGCTGAATTTCCCTATAGGGGGAAAAGGGTCAACCGGGCGCGAAAGCGGCCCGGTTTTTTGTTGCGCGCACAAGAAAACGGCCGCCCACACGCGAGTGCAGGCCGCCGTTGTGCAAAGCAGGCGCCTTAGAGTTCGCCGTAGACGCGCACCACGGCGCGGGCGATGAACCAGCTCGTCTCTTCGTATTTGAAGCGGATGCGGTTGATGTTGCGCGCGCCGCCCTTCAGGTCGATGACCCGGGTGCATTCGCCGGCGTTCAGCCGCGCGCGCAGCGTGACGTCTTGATGGCCGCCGTTCGCGAAGAACACGTCCATGTCATAGAAATGCACCGGGTGGTCATACACGCAGACTTTCAGTTTGCGATAATGCACGGGCCCCGGCAGCACGATGTTGTCGACGTCGATCCGGTCGGTGACGACGCGCTCGGCGATTTGCACCCACGCAGCTTGCGCCGGTGCGGCCATAGCCGAAAACGCAATCGCCGTTCCTGCGGCCAACAAAAGTTCCTTCATCATGACGCTTCTCTCCCTGAGTGTTGTTCTGTCCCCGTTTTGGGGTGCGCGGAAACTGATGCCACCCGCCTGAACGGTGGATGAAGCGGGAGACTAGCCGAAGCCGGGCCGCCAAAGCCTGTGACCGCCGCCACACTGTCACCAGCAAAAGCCGCGGATTTCCAAGGGGACATCGGATGCTCGAAGCCGCCCGGTCTATCATGGGGCGCCTTCGTGCACGCGATGCGGCCGAGCTTTTCGAGCTGGGGATTGATTCCGGTTCGGCCGCCGCGGCCTTCGCGAGCCCGGCAGCCCTCGTGCAGATGTTCACCCATGACGGCAAGCCCGCAGCGATCGTAGCGTTCCACCGCCTGACCCCGAGGACAGTCGCGGCGTCGCTGATGGCGACGGACGACTGGCCGCGCGTCGCACGCGCCGTGGTGCGCTGGGGCATCCGCGAAGCGCGCCCCGCGTTGTTGGCCGAAGGCTACGCCCGCGCCGAGTGCCGCACGATGGAAGGTCACGCCGGCGCAATCCGCCTGCTCGAACGCTTAGGCTTTGTCTGCGAGTGCCGCGTGCCGAATTTCGGCGCAAGCGGCGCCGCGTTTCTTCAATACGCATGGAGGTTAGACGATCATGTGCCTGTTCAAAGCGCCGAAAGCGCCGCCGCCGCCACCCCCACCGCCTACACCGGCCTCAAAGCAGGAGGAGGAGCTGAACGAGCGCAAACGCCTCGCCAAGCGCAAAGGCTTCAACACGCTAACGCCATTCGCCGTGGGCGAGGGGATGCTGGCCAACCCGACGCTGCAAAAGACACTGCTGGGCGGGTAAGCGCTCTCTGAGTCGTCATGGCCGGGCAAACGAAGCACGCCAAGCCCGGCCATGACGAGTGAACGTTTTCACGCGCTACGTCACCGCGTGATAGGCTTTTGTGTTACTGCAACCAAGATGAATATGGCGAACCCCACGAACATCCCGATCAACGCTTCCTGGACGAACCAAGATTCCCACGGCGTGATGTAAACAGTCGTGCCGTGATTGTTGAACGGAGCGGTAATTCCGCGAACTGGATCGGGCCGATCGAGCGCATACGGCAGCATCGCGTACACTAGGATCCAGGGCATCATGGCGCCTTGGATCACGAGCGCGAAAGCCACGCCAAGAGCGACACCCCTCGCTCGTAAGCTCAACTGCATCCCGCGCAAGTCTTGCCTCCTCGAACGACGCCAAGCCCGGCCATGACGAGCAATTAGTTCAGCTTGAACTCGATCTCGACCGGCGTGACGATGGTGCGGTCGGAGGGCTGATAGCGCCAGCGTTTGACGGCGTCGACGGCGGCGTTCTCGAACCATCCGGGTGGTCGTGCCTCTGTGACGACGGCATCGCTCACCGATCCGTCGGATTGAATCGTGATGCGCAGACGCACGACGCCCTCGCGCTCAGCCTCAAGCGCGCGCCGCGGATAGGCGGGCTGCGGTTGCGAAAGCGGCCGGGCCACGATTTGCGAAGGAGTCGGCGCCGGCGGCGGCGCCTCAAACACTATAGGCGGCATTGGCGGCGGCAAGCGGGGAATCTCAGGTGGCGCCAGCGTCGGTCCCGACGCGCCGTTCGGGAACGGATACTGCGGCCGCACCTCTTGGCGCGTCACGGTGGAAACGACGACCGGTCGCTCCCACAAAAACTCGCTGTAGAAGATTGCGACGATGACAAGAAACGGAATGCCGATCCACTTGGCTAGCCAGGTAAGCGCGTCGCTGTCCTCGCGGCTCATCTTCGGAACGCGCGGGCCGATCGGTGCAGGCGCGGGAGTCAATTCGTCGTCAGCCGACATCGGGCATCCCTAAGGATCGGCCGATCCTACGACAGCGTGCGGTGCAGCAGCAACGCACCTCGCAGGTTCCCGAACTGCTACGCCGGTTGAGGGACAGGGTTAAACGTTCCCCTTTCGCGCGGTGACCTCGATCTCGATCTTCATCCGGGGATCGGCGAGCCCGGCGCTGAACATCGTCGCCGCCGGCTGCACGTCGCCGAGATAGGCGCGCATCGCGGGCCAACACGCCGGAAAGTCGGCCGCGTTCGGCAGAATGTAGTGCACCCGCACGACGTTCGCGAGCGAGGCCCCCGCCTCCGCCAGCGCCATGGCGATGTTTTTGAAGCACTGCTCCGTCTGCCGGGCGACGTCGTCCGAGATCTTCATCGTGCTATAGTCGAATCCGGTCGTGCCGGAGACAAAGACCCAATCGCCGTCGACCACGGCCCGCGAATAGGCCATATCTTTCTCGAACGTCGAGCCTGACGAAATGCGCCGAACCATCGTTGCCTCGCTTGGGTTGAGCCTCCTGTTTGCCGTGACCGCGTGCGCGACGCAACCGGCGGCCGGCGGTTGGGCCGCCGCGGATGCGGATATCGCTCGCTGTTTCGCCGCGATGGACGCCGATCCGGCGTTGGCCGCCGTCAACGCCAAATACGCGCGCCGCAATCCGACGCCGGTGC
>JANNEL010000724.1:0-8812 GCA_031378595.1 Alphaproteobacteria bacterium | reverse complement strand
AACAACGGCCACCACGCGTAGGAAAGCGCTCGGCGCATGGGTGTTCCACTGGGGGCGGGACAGCGCTTTATAGACCCGCAGCGGGCGGCGCGGAAGTGAGTAAGATCACGCCACCGCGCGGCGGTATCCTGCGCCGTCTAGGGCGTAAATCACCGTTTCGCGCTCGCGCCCCCGCAAGTGCGTGGGGCCGACGAATTTCAGCTGCTCGACGAGTTGGCGTCCAATCCGCATTTCTTGTTCGACGGCTTTCACCAGCGCTTCGCTGGCGACCAAACGGGTTCCCAGTTCCTTCGAAAGCGATTGCAGGCGGCTTGCGACGTTGACGGTGTCGCCAACGACTGTGAACGTCATCAGCCGTTCGCTTCCGACGTCGCCCAACATGACGTGGCCGTAGTGCAGGCCGACGCCGATTTGCACGTCGAACTTGCCTTGCGGCACGCGCTCCGTGTTCCAGCGGGCGACAGCTTCGATCATCGCGTAGGCGCAGGTCAGCGCATCGCCGGCATCGCCGTGGCCGCGATCCGGCACGCCGAAGACTGCGAGCAAGCCATCGCCCAGGATTTTGTCCAGGGTTCCGCCGTGCTGGAAGATCACCTCCTCCATGCGGGCGTGGAACTCGCGCAAGAACGCCATCGCTTCTTCGGGCGGCATGGTTTCGCAGCGCGTGGTAAAGCCGCGGATGTCGGCGAACAGCACCGCCACCGCCTGCCTTCGGGTGGTGCCGAACGGCTGCTCGCGCGTCGAGAGTTCGTCGACGACCTTCGGCGAGAAATGACGTGCGAGATTGGCGCGCGCACGCTCGGACGTTGCGGCCGCAATGACCAAGCGGCGCGAGCGCCAGACAGCGACCGCGAGGCCAAGCGTCAAGAATGCGAGGATGACGTAGTCGTACAGCACTTTGATCACCGGTAGGTATGAAGGATCACCGTATTCGCGCCACATCTCCTGCCCGCCGGTCAGGGTGAAGAACGTGCCGGGCGTCGCCGCGGCGCTTGCTACGACCGCGCCCCAGGCGAGTGTGATGCAGAGCCCTGTCCAGAAGATGAAGCGCGGCGAATAGCTGAACGCACCATGGACGAGGAAAGCTACAAAAAAGAGGAGCGCGCCTTCCTTCACGGCTAGCGTCACCGGCGGCAGATCGCTGGCGAACGAATTGCGCTCGATTAGGAGCCAGGCGAGATAGGCGCAGTCGAGCGCGATGAACACGTATTTCGCCCAGGTGACCGTCGGCCAGCGGCGCAGCGTTTCGAACTGCGCGAGGCCGATCGCGGCGATCCCGAGCGGCATCATCAATAAGAATAGCCAGCCGTCGCCGACAAACGAACCCGTGGCTGCGAACATAAGGATGAGCGCGATCACGATCACCGCGCGAACCGCGCAGGCGAGCATCAAGCCTCTGCGCTCCGTGTCGTGGAACGAGGTCAGCAATCTGTCCGCCATGCCGGGGTCGTAACCCGATGGCACGACGCCCGCGACGAACGCGCGCAATTTCGTAAGAATCCCTGCCACCTCTGAATCACTCCACCCTTTTGTGGAATCATAGGCGAACAACTCGGCGTGCGCCTACAACCGGCGACTGTGTTGCGCCCCTCTTTTACGTGATTGACGGCGCCAAGCACATTTGCGCACGCTTGAACCGTTACGTTGGTCAAGGGAACCCGGTGCGAAACCGGGGCTGCCCCCGCAACTGTAAGCGACGGTGCATCGGTCACGACGCCACTGATCTTCAAAGATCGGGAAGGCGGCCGGTGAAGGGTCGCGAAGCCAGGAGACCTGCCAGCGTAAGTCACCCCTCGAGGGCGCGGCGGGCGCTGGCGAGACGGATCCCTCCGGCGTGGTGACGTGGAGTTTCTCAACCGTGGTGGTTGCGAGGCTCCTCGGGCACTTGGCAGGGATCCATGGGCCCGAAGTCACGAGCGCTTTGGGGTGCAACATGTCTCGTCTCGTTTTTTCTCTTCTTTCTTCAGCAGCTTTTGTTTCGCTCGCAGTGCCGCTGGCGCTTGCCGATGAGCCGGTCGAAAAGATCGTCGTGACCGCGAGCCGGATCGGCACGACGTCGGTCGACCGTCTTGGTACCGCCGTCACGATCCTCGACCGGTCTCAGTTGGAAGAACGCCAGACCGTTTTCTTGTCGGATGCTTTGCGCGATGTGCCCGGCGTTGCGGTTAGCCGCTTGGGCCCGCCCGGAAGCCTGACGCAGGTGCGCATGCGCGGCGCCGAGGGGAACCACACGCTGGTATTGCTCGACGGCGCCGACATCAGCGATCCCTACGCAGGCGAGTTCGACTTCGCGGGGCTTGTCGCGGGCGACATCGAACGCGTCGAAATCCTCCGCGGAAGCCAGAGCGCGCTCTACGGTTCCGACGCTGTCGGCGGGGTGATCAATATCATTCCGCGCCGCGGCCGGGGTGAACTTGGGTTCGAAGCGTTCGCGCAAGGTGGGTCGTTCAACACGTGGCAGACCGGCGCGAATGCCGGCTACGGCGACGACACGGCAGATGTTTTCCTCTCCGCCAGCCATCAGGCGACGTCAGGCACGAACATTTCGCGGTTCGGATCGGAACGCGATGGCGAGCGGGACTCATCGCTCTTCTTCAACGCAGGTCTGCGTCCAGCGGAGAACATCGAGCTTCGCGCTCTGCTGCGCTACGTCGACACGTACGCGGAGACGGACCCGCAAGACTTCGCCTTCCCGCCCACGCCGACGTCGGGGTTCATCATTGACGGCGACGAGAAGACGACCACGACACAACTCTATGGCGCCGTGTCGGCGGAGGTTTCCGCTCTCGGCGATCGCTGGCAGACACGGCTGACCTACGCGTTCGCGGATGTGGCGCGCGACAATTTCGGGTCGCTGTTTTCGGCGAGCGAAGGGGATCGCTCGAAACTGAGCCTCGTCTCCGGCTTCAGGTTCGACACAGGCGAGGCGCAACACAAACTCACCGGCGCCGTCGATTGGAAGTGGGAGAGCTTCTCGAATGCCGTGCCCGCGTTCTTTGTTCTGGCGCGCGGCGACACGGATACGACCGGGTTTGTCGGCGCGTATGACGTCTCGCTCGGCGCGTTCGACGGTGGGATCGCGTTCCGACACGACCGCAACGACGGGTTCAAGGATACCGACACCTATCGTCTACAGGCAAGCTACCGGCTGACCGAAGCGACGCGGTTGCGCGCGACGGCGGGCACCGGCATCAAGAACCCGACATACACGGAGCTCTTCGGCTTCGACCCGACGAGTTTCGTCGGCAACCCGAACCTGAAGCCGGAAAAATCCAATGGGTGGGACGCCGGCATCGATCAAACGTTTGCGGACGGTGCCGTGCGCGTGACCGCGACCTACTTCACAGCGCGGCTCAAAGACGAAATCTTCACGGACTTTAGCGTCTTTCCCTTCACCGCTGGAAACCGTACGACGAAGAGCAAGCGCCAGGGCGTGGAACTCACGCTGCAAGCGGCGCTCGACGAGGATTGGACCATCGGTGCGCAGTACACCTATCTCGACGCGGTCGAGAACGGACAGGAAGAGGTTCGCCGCGCACCGCACATCGCTTCACTCGACGTCACGCGGCGCCTCGGCGACAAGGGTTCGATCACCGTGACCGTCCGCCACAATGGCGCGCAGCTCGACAACGCGTTCACGCTGGTTACGCCGCCCATCGTGAAGCTCGGCGCGTTCACGCTCGTGAACGTCAACATGAGCTATGACTTGAGCGAGAACGTGCAATTGTTCGGGCGCGTCGAGAATTTGACGGACGAGCGCTACGAGGAAGTGTTCAGCTATCGTTCGCCGGGCATTGGCGCTTACGCGGGCATTCGCACGAACTTCTAAGCGGCGCCGAGCTGCTTTGCGATCGCTTGAATCCTTGTGGTAACGCCGAGTTTCATCTTGGCGTTACCGACATGGAAGCGAACCGTGCGCGGGCTGATCTTCAAGATCGTGCCGATCTCGGAGTCGGTTTTTCCTTTGGCAACCAGTTGCAAGCATTCGCCTTCGCGATCGGTCAGTGGGCCGTCGCTCTTTCTTGGGTCGAGCAATTGGCGGAAGCAATCGTAGCCGGCATGGGACGCGCAACTCATCAGCGCAACCACGCGCGGCGATAGGTCGGGATGGGCGCCCGCGAAGGCGGTGTACCAGGCGAGCCTTCCGCCGCTGTGCACGGGAACAACGAGGCCGACGAAGCCGCGGAAATAGGACGGGAACAAATCCCACCACTGCTCTTCGCTATAGTGGTTTGCGATCCGCACTTCGGACATCAGGAACGGTTTGTCGGTGGTGCTGGCATGCTTGACGAGCGGGTGTTCGCTGAGCGGTTGCTCCGCATAGAAGGTTTCTATCGTCTCGCGGGTCGGCGCAAAAATGATCGCCTCGCCAAACTCGTCGAAAAGTTTGGTGGCGTCGAACCCTAGGCCGGTGGTGAACCCGAACCGTCCGGCGGTGGAATAAAGCGCCGTACCGATGTCCGTTGCTGACCGAGCAGACGACAGCTGCGCCGTTAAAAGCCTTAATGCCTCAAGCACGACCCATTCTCCGTGCACGCGAGTGCGACATAAAGGTATACACGCGTCAGGCGTGATTGGCAAACGCTGCGGCTTGGAATTGCGGACATTAATCGGCGGTTCAAGCTTCGCGACTAAATTTGACTTTGCTAGGCATAACCGGCATATCGCACGTGCGAAGGCCGACGTGCCTCGCGAATGCGCTCAAGCCGCGTGAACGGCTCGAGATCTAAAAGCGGTCTCTTCGATACCACTTTGAGCGCGAATTCATCCGGACTGCCCAGGTAACACGCGGGGCTTCCTCAACCCGCGATTTTTCGCGCCGGCGCAATCGTTGCGTCCGCAGCGCGCCGACTCGCATATTTGAAAGTGAACTTGAGTGAACGATTTTTCCAATTTGGGCCTCGACCCACGTCTTCTGAAAGCGCTGGAGAGCGAAGGCTACACGGTACCGACACCGATCCAGACGCAAGCCATTCCACACGTGCTCGCCGGCAAAGATTTGCTCGGCATCGCACAGACGGGCACCGGCAAGACCGCGAGCTTCGCACTGCCGATCCTGCAACTCCTGACGCTGAACAAGCGCCAACCCGCGCCGAAGACAGCACGTGCTTTGATCTTGTCGCCCACGCGCGAACTTGCGGCGCAGATTGCCGACAGCTTCCGCGCCTATGGCCGTTACGTGAACGAAAACGTGACCACGATCTTCGGCGGCGTTGGCGAAGGACCGCAGAAGCAGACGATGGCCAGGGGCATCGACGTCCTGGTGGCAACACCAGGCCGCTTGCTCGACCTCGTCAGCCAGCGCGCCGTCGATTTGAGCAAGACCGAGATCTTCGTGCTCGACGAAGCCGACCGCATGCTCGACATGGGCTTCATCCGCGACATCCGCCGGCTGATCACCTATTTGCCGCGCGAGCGGCAGAACCTGTTCTTCTCGGCCACGATGCCGGAGGAAATCGGTTCGTTGGCCGGCGACATGTTGAAGAACCCGGTGAGCGTGTCGGTGACGCCGCAAGCGACCACGGTCGAGCGGATTGCGCAGCGCGTGATCCACGTCGAAAACGCGTCCAAGCGTGCGCTGCTGATCGAACTGCTGCGCAACGACAACGACATGCAACGCGCCCTGGTCTTTACGCGCACGAAACATGGCGCGGACAAGGTTGTGCGGGCGCTTTCGGCCGCCGGCATCGTGTCGTCCGCGATCCACGGTAACAAGAGCCAAAGCCAACGTGTCGCCACGATGAACGCGTTCAAAGCTGGGCGCGCACGCGTCCTGATTGCGACCGACATCGCTGCACGCGGTATCGACGTCGACGGCATTACGCACGTGATCAACTACGACCTGCCGCACGTGGCGGAGTCGTATGTGCACCGCATCGGCCGCACGGCACGTGCCGGCGCGGACGGCGTTGCGATCGCGTTCTGCGACCGTGAAGAGCGGGCGCTGTTGCGGGACATCGAGAAACTGACACGTCAGGCCATTCCGTCCAGCGAATGGAAAGCGCGTCCCGGCGAAGTGCAGGCCGTTGATACGGCCGCGCGCGAACTCCGGACCGAGGAACGTCCGCGGCAGCACGGTCGCCCGTATAGCGAGCGTAAGCCTCGCGGCGAACGCAAGTCGCAGGGCGAGCGCAAGCCTCATGGCGAGCGTAAGCCGCACGGCGATCGCAATGGGCCGCGCAAGCCTCACGGCGAGCAACGTGCGCATGCGCCAACTGCTCCGCGTCATACTGCTCCGCGTCATAACGATGCTCACAGCGAGCGTCCAAAGCACGCCGAGCGTCCGCAACATGCCGATCGCCGCAACGGTGGGCATGAGGGAAAGCCGCACGGCGAACGTCCGGCGCACGCTGATGCCGGCCGCCCCCAACAAGCCGACCGCCGCAACGGTGGGCCCGATGGGAAGCCGCGCGGCGAACGTCCGAAGCACGCCGATGCCGGCCGCCCGCAGCATGCGGATCGCCGCAATGGCGGGCATGACGGCAAACCGCATGGCGAGCGTCCGAAACACGCCGAGGCTCCGCGTCCGCACAAGGGACCGAAGCCGCACCGCAAGGGCCAGAGCCACAAGGCGGCGCAAGCGCACACTGCAGCCGTGGTACGCGACGGCGGCGGCAACGCCCTGCCCCGCTTCTTACAGCGCCGCGCGCGGTAAGAGACGCATCTATCGAACGCTATTGCGGGCCCTTCGGGGCCCGCTTTAGTTTGCGGCGACACTTCCAGAGGCGGCACATGCGCGAGAACAAGCTCCGATCCCTGTGGGCGAGCGGCAAAGGGGCGACAAATGCGTGGGCCCAACTGCCGGCCTCGTTCGCGACCGAGACGCTGGCGCATCAAGGTTGGGATTCGATCACCGTCGACACGCAGCACGGGCTTGTCGGCTATGCCGATATGGTTGCGATGCTGACTGCAATTGCGACGACGCCGTGCGTCCCGCTCGTGCGAGTCGGTTGGAACGATCCCGCCGAGGTGATGCGCGCCGCCGACGCGGGCGCGATGGGCGTGATCTGCCCGACCGTGAACACAAAAGACGAATGCGAGAAGTTCGTTGGCGCGCTGCGTTATGCGCCGCTTGGGCATCGCAGCCTTGGGCCGAACCGCGCGCGGTTTTATGGCGACGACTACCAAGCCAAGGCGAACGAGACGCTGCTTGCGATCGCACAGATCGAAACGGCGGCGGGTCTTCAGAGTGTCGAGGTGATCGCGGGCGTGAAGGGGCTCGACATGCTCTATGTCGGGCCGTCAGACCTCGGGCTGTCGATGGGCCGCGACGGCGTGATCGATCAAACCGACCCGGTCGTGGTCGCGGCGATCGATAAGGTTTTGGCGACGGCGAAGAAGGCGGGGCTCAAGGCCGGCATCTTCTGCATCGCGCCGGCGTATTCGAAGCAGATGTTGAAGAAGGGCTTCGACTTGGTGACGTGCGTGTCGGACACCGGCTTGCTGCGCGCGGGTGGAGCATTGCAGCGAGAGTTTGCGTAGCGCGGCTTTAAGCGAAGTCCCACTTCAACAGGCGATACCCAAGGTCGAGGGCATCACGCGTGAGCAGGTGCCCGTGCTTCGCTGCCCATGCGCCGGAGGCAAGATCGCGCGCTAACGCTTCAAGACCTGCCGTCGCGTCGACCAAAGAGAACGATGAGATCGAGCGCCGCAGGTTCGCGTCGAGATAGGCCTCAGGCCTTCGCCAGTAAGCGCCGAGGAAGCCGTCGGTGCAATCGTGCGGGACCGGCACCGGAGTGATTTCGCAAGGGCCGAGGGTTGCGGCTAGCTCGGCAAGCTTCGGCATCGACGTCAGGTCGCGTTCCGCAATCGCCGGCACATAGTCTTGCAGCCAGAACGCCTTCGCCTCGGCATCGAACGTGAACAGCACCACGCGGCGGCGCGCGATGCGACGCATCTCCCCCAGGCCAGCGCGCCAGTCGGGCCAATGGTGGATGGTCAGCGACGCCATCGCGGCGTCGGCTGCGGCGGTCTTTATAGGCAAGTGTTCGGCGACGGCGCGCACGCAGGGGGCGGCGCCCTTTGGGCGTTGCGCGACCATGCGTTCGGAGGGTTCAGCTGCGAGAAGCGTGCGGCACGCAGGCTCGTAGGACCCTGCGCCGGCACCGATGTTGATCACCGTTTTGGCGTCGCCCAATGCCGTCGCGATCGCTGCTGCAATGCGCGGGTCGGGACGGCGTAGGTTTGCGTAACCCTCGCCGATCGTGTCGTAGAGCGGGCGCGTCATGCCTTCTTTGGGTTCTCCGCTTCGGCTTGCAGCTTCTTCGGCGCTTGTCTCTTCCAAGCGATAGCGATGCGGTGGGCGAGTTCGTCGTCCTTGATCTTCGAAAGGCGAACAAGCACGGCGGGCCAGCCTTTGTAGTGATCGGTTTCGAAGTAGATCTTCGACGCGTTTAGCATGAGGAACTCTTTCTCCTCGAGCGAGCACATCAGGACCAAGATGTCCGGCTCGCGCATGCGCAATAGGAATTTGCCCTTCACCTTCATGCTCGGGGTGCCGTAGGACGTCGCGTCTTCGATCCCCGGCAGCTTCGTCGCTTTCGCTGCGGCCTTCACGCGTTTGAAGCCGGGCAAGAGGTCGCTCGGTACTGTGCCAGGCTTTGCGGGCCTCTTGGGTCGCGCGGTCGCTTTGGCCATGGCTCTTGCTCAAACAGGGACAATCGTTTCCACTTGGGCTTCATCTTCCGCCATCGCAACGAGGAATGCCATGTCTGAACCCGTCGTCCTGGTCGAGAAGCACGGCGAGGCCGCGTTGGTTACCTTAAACCGGCCGCAGTCGATGAACGCGCTGTCGCGGGAATTGCGCGGGCTG